>NZ_JACJEZ010000022.1:0-80833 GCF_014164365.1 Pseudoalteromonas sp. SG43-6 | reverse complement strand
TCATGTTCATGTTCATGTTCATGTTCATGGCTGGTATGGTTACCGCTGTGGATCAGTTCAATAGCCGCTAATGGAATATGTAGGGTTTTATCAACTGGCGTGCCTGTCGCATCTAAAATGCCCACCACAGTGAAGGGATTATCATCATGATGATGAAAGCTGGTATTACCCATACCGTGTGAAATAACGATACTATCACCCAGCGAATAGCCTAGCTTTGCTGCTACCTGCGCGCCCAGTACAACTTCATTTAAATGGGCGAAGGCGCGGCCTTGGCTAAAACTAAGCTGCTGCTTTTTAGCAAATTTATAATGTTGAAAATAATCAGCAGAAGTGCCCAGTACCGCTTGGCCTTTATGGCTGTCCCCTAGTGATAGCGGAATGGTCCAGTTGACGCCGCGTTGCTGTTTTATATATTGGTAGCTTTGCCAGCCAACGCCATTATTAGCATGACCAATGCGAAAAACCGAAGACAATAACAGCTGTATATCTCCGGTACGAGCGCCAACAATTAGATCAGTACCAGAAATGGTATTACTAAAACTACTTTTGGCATCAACCCGCACTCGCTCAATACTCAGCAATAACATGACACTAACAGCAATAGTAAACAGAGTTAAGAATGCACTGGCGCGGCGATTATATAAGCTACTAATAGCAAGTTTTAAGAGGATCATTTACCTTGCTCCTGTAGCGACAGTAAATCAATGTTGCGATTAAAAAGCGGTTGTAAGCTTGTATCATGGCTGACAAAAAGTAAGGTGCTATTCGCTTCGTTTGCTTGTGTAAAAAGTAAGTTGATAAAGGACTGGCGATTGTTTGCATCAAGAGCAGACGTTGGCTCATCGGCAATTATCAATTCTGGGCTGCCAATAAAGGCGCGCGCCGCCGCGACTCGCTGTTGCTGGCCAATACTCAAACTAGCGACATTTTGTTGATGTAATTGCTCGTCTAAGCCCAGTGCATTTAATAGCCTTGAGGCCTCTTGATTAAGGGTTGGACTATTGATTAATGCTTTTTTTTGCCGTGGTTTTGAAAATTGGCAACCTAATGTGACATTATCAATCGGTGATAGGTAAGGAAGTAAATTAAAATTTTGAAAGATATACCCAATATGCTCAGCGCGAAACTTATCGCATTTACTTTTACTTAATTGACCCAGTTCACAGCCTAAAATACTCAGTTGGCCTGATGTAGGGCGGTTAATGCCTGCAAGTAACGATAATAAAGTGGATTTACCACAGCCGCTAGGGCCATGTAAAAACACATGTTCGCCTTTAGCAATGCTAAGTGTTGCAATTGCTAAAGTGGGTTTGACTTGTTGTTTTTGCCATTTAAAACTTAGCTGCTGTATATTAATCATCACGTAAATTACTACTGGATTTTGATGTTATCTTATAACGTGTATAATAAAATACCAACTAAACTGCGTTAAATCACATAGTGCTTTAATTGTGATTTCCCCCGGTCTCGATTATTATTAGCGGCTTATAACCCCATACCCATACAATCGCCCTTACAGGGCGTGCCATATACTCGGAGATAGCATGACTAGCTATAAAGTTTTAGACGTAAACGATGACTTACCAATACGCACTAAGGGCCCCGTTCACAGTGGCAAAGTACGTTCAGTTTATTGGTTAACAGACGAAGACAGCGCACGTTTGATCAGCGAAAAAGGCTATCAAGTACCTAAAGGTACTGAGCTGGCTATTATGGTAATTTCCGATCGTATCTCTGCCTTTGATTGTATTTGGCAAGGTGAAAATGGCCTAAATGGTGTACCAGGCAAAGGTATTGCGTTAAATACTGTTGCATCGCATTGGTTTAAGCTATTTGATCAAGCAGGTCTGGCGGGCAATCATATTGTTGATATTCCACATCCGTATGTATGGATTGTTCGTAAAGCCAGTACTGTGAAAGTAGAGGCAATTGCTCGTCAGTATATAACTGGCAGCATGTGGCGTGATTACAGCAAAGGTGTTCGTAATTTTTGTGGTTTAGAATTACCTGAAGGCTTAACCGCTAATCAGCAGTTAGATGATGTGTTAATTACGCCATCAACGAAAGGTATTATTACTGGCGTTGCAGATATTCCTGCTGTGGATGATGTAAATATTACTCGTGACAATATCACTAATAACTTAACTGTGTTTAACTTTAAGTCTGAAGATGATGTTACGCAATACGAAAAACTTCTTGTTGAAGGTTTTACCTTAATTAGCGCTGAGCTGGCTAAATTGGATCAAATCTTCGTCGATACAAAGTTTGAGTTTGGGTATGTAGAAGATATTGATGGTACAGATAAACTTATCTACATCGATGAAGTCGGTACGCCTGATTCATCGCGCATTTGGGATGGTGCTGCGTATCGTGATGGAAAAATTGTTGAGAACTCTAAAGAGGGGTTCCGCCAATTATTAATTAGTAATGTACCTGATAGCGATGTGTTACTGAATAAAGACCGTATGCCTGAGCGAGAGCAACTTGCTAAAGATTACATACTGCCTGAATCAGTTATGTTATCTGTGTCAGAAACATATGTTGGCATTGCCAGTAAAATAGTTGGCTACGATATCGCTATTCCAACAGATCCTCGCGCAGAGGTTATAACTATTTTGGATCAACAATATGGCTTGATTTCCAAGCTTTAGTCACTAGTTATTTGCTTGCTGTTGTTTAAAAGCCTTAAGTTTTCCTATTATTTAGTGTAACTGGGCTTTTATTCTTGCATTTGGAGTCAGTCTCTAATTAACTTAACCTAAGATTAATTAGAGATACTCATATGTTAGTGTTCGCACAACAGGGGATGACCAAATGAGATTGCAAGTAATGGTAACAAAAAGCGTTATAACTCTTTTCGCAATGGCGCTTGCAAGTAAAGGTTATGCACAAGATGTTACGCTCAATATCGTTGATCAATATGGGCAGCCTCTCACCAATGCAGTTGTAGAAATTGCTAGCAAAAGCAATAAAAAATTATCGCAGCAGTTACCTGTACTGATAATGGATCAAGTAGATAAGCAGTTTTCACCAACACTTTTGATTGCTCATCAAGGGCAGCAAGTGAACTTTCCTAATAGCGATAATATTCGCCACCACGTGTATTCTTTCTCTGAAGCTAAACCATTTCAGTTAAAGTTATATTCAGGGCAACCAGAAAATCCGATTACATTTGAAAATCAAGGGGTTGTGGTGCTTGGCTGTAATATCCATGACTCTATGCTAGGGTATATTTATGTTGCAAAAAGCGCTGATGTTTATCAAAGTGATGAGCGTGGAAATGTGCAACTAAGTGGCCTAACTTTGCCAGTACAGCTAACTCTTTGGCATTCTTTACAAAAGAACACACTTGAAGAAAAGCAGTCGCTAACGTTAGCTGTAAATTCGCCTCATAGTTTACAAGTAACACTGCAAACAACTGAGCCTAAGCCACGTAATACTTTTGGTAGTAAGTTTAAGGGTGGGAATGACTAATAGTTTAAAAAATCGCATAACTATTTTATGTGTAGGCTTAGTGTTATTAACTACAGTTATGAGCTTATTTAGTTTCTGGTGGTCGACTAGTCAATTTAATGAAAAAAAGGTCACCCAAGATATTAATGTGGCTGAAAATGTCTATAAGCAGTACTTAGCGTCGAAAGAAAGTTTATTGCTCACAGCTGCAAAAGTATTGACTGCTGATTTTGGTTTTAAACAAGCGGTTGCCACTAAGGATGCAAATACGATTAGTAGCGTATTGTATAATCATAGTCAGCGAATTAATGCTGATTTAATGTTGTTATTGGACTTATCAGGTAAGTTGGTATCAACTAATCGACAACAAGACTTTGATAATAATTTACAAGCGTTAATGAGTGAGTTGCTCAACAATACCGAGCAATCTAGCTTTGTTGTGCTAAATAATGAGCTATATCAGGTTATTTTATTACCTATTAAAGCCCCACGTACTATCGCGCACAGTTTAGTCGGCTTTAAAATTGATGATGAGGTTGCGGTTGAGCTAAAAAACTTAACCGGTATGGATGTAAGCTTTATTGCTAACAGCGATAATTTGGTTAAAAGCTCTTTGTTAGAGCGCCCGACGCCGTTTATTCCGACTGAATATTTTCATAAAACAACCACGCAACGAATTTTTGGTGAACAACTGGTATATCGCAATCGCGATGTACATTTGCCTTCACTTGACGATCATCCCGTTAATGTATTGCTTAGTGCTGATCTAACGCAGAGTTACAGTGAATTTGAGCGATTGTTTTACACGCTAGTCATTCTTGCGTCTTTAACGATTTTTATCGGTGTTATTACCAGTAGTTTATTGGCCAAAAACTTAACCATGCCATTATCACAATTAGTGACTTTAGCGCGGCAGTTTGCCCGAGGAAACTACAGTGTTGACGCGATGAGCAAAAAGCAAAGCAATGAAATAGCTACATTAATAGATGCTTTTAAAAACATGGGTAATGATATTAAAGAGCGTGAACAACAAATTAGCTTTGCTGCAAAGCATGATTCTTTAACTGGTTTTTATAATCGTTCTGCAATGCTGGAAGTGTTGAGCGAAAATCTTCAACAAGACCAAGAATATACCTTAGTGGCAATTGATATTCGTGGCCTTAGGCATATTAACGATAAGCTAGGAGCTCGTATTGGCGATGACTGCTTAAAAGCTGTAGCTTTACGTATTGCTGAGTTTTCAGATGAGTTTGGTGGTTTACATGCACGTATTGGTGGTGATGAATTTTTAACCGCGTTTCCTAGTAGTGCAGGGCGTAATCTTAAAAGTGGCATAGTCGGGTTAATGGCGCAGTTACAAGCGGGTTATACTATTCAAAAGCTTAAAATCAATTTACGTTTTAGTGCTGGTGTGGTGGAGTATCCTTCGCAAGGGTTACAAGCGGATGATTTAATGCGTCGGGTATTGATTGCTGTGGATAGTGCCGCAAGTGCTCATGAAAATATTCATTACTACCTGCCCGGAGAAGATGAAGCACATCTTGAAAGGCTCATCATGATCGATGAGCTCAAGCAAGCGATTCATGATGATGATGGTCAACTGTTTATGACCTATCAGCCTAAATTACATATCGCTACACAACAAATCAATAAAGTGGAATCGCTCATTCGTTGGCAACGCAAGGATGGTAGTTGGGTATCGCCGGAGCTATTTATTGATCTAGCTGAGCAATCGGGATTGATTGTTGACCTTACCGGTTGGGTGGTAAAAACAGTGATAGCACAGGTCGGACTTTGGCAACAGCAAGGCATTTATATGCAAGCTGCGATTAATGTTTCAGCCCAAGATATCGCTTACCCCGGCTTTCACTCCAATTTAATTCGTACTTTAAAACAGTTTTCAGTTGCACCTGCGCTTATCACGATTGAATTAACAGAGCGCGATATGATTGAAAATGAAGAAAAGGGCATTCACGCGCTGGAGAATCTTAAAGCGATCGGTGTCAAAATATCTCTTGATGATTATGGGGTTGGGCAAACATCGCTAGGGCGCTTGAAAATGTTACCTATTGACGAGCTGAAATTAGATAAATGTTTTATTCTTAAACTTGATGAATCTGAAAAGGATCAGTTTATTGTTGAATCCACAATTACCTTAGGTCATCAGCTTGGCTTCTCTGTCGTAGCCGAAGGGGTTGAAACATTAGGATCGCTAGAGCTGTTACAAAAAATGCAGTGTGATCATGTGCAAGGGTATTATCTAAGTCGTCCACTCAAAGCCGATGCGTTTGAGCAATGGTTGGAGCAGTATAATGAAAAAGCTTAAATTATTATTTTTAGCTGTTATCGCATTATCTGCATTTAATAGCTTTGCCTCAAAAGGCAAGCTGCTAGCAACGCCTGGAGTATCGCAAGTAGAAGGTAGTGGTGGTGGTGGTATCGTGCCTTGGGCGCAGCTTGCGGGTTATGCCAGCGAAGATGAGTTTTCTATTAATGGCTTTTGTAGTCGGGCTGATGTTACCGATTACAGCTTAGATGTATGCGGTGCCCAAGTTAACTTGTTTAATCGCGTTGAGCTTAGCTATGCACAGCAAAACTTTGCTGTGCCGGCGCTAAATACCGAGATAGAACAAGAAATCACCGGTGTTAAGATTAGGCTCTATGGTGATATTGTTTATAGTGACTGGCCTCAACTTTCGCTGGGAGTACAATACAAATCCCTTGATGATGGCGCAGTCGCGAAATTAGTAGGGGCTAATGACACCTCCGGTACTGATATCTACCTTGCTGCAAGCAAGTTACATTTAGGGGCCATTGCAGGTTATAACTGGTTTTGGAATGTTACCACGCGTTATAGTGAAGCAAATCAGCTTGGCTTACTTGGATACGGTGGAGCGAATAGCAATGAAAAACTCTTATTTGAAGCTAGTACTGCCATTTTTCTTAGTCGAGAAGTTGCTGTTGGAATAGAGTATCGTCAAAAATCAAATAATTTCGGATTGGGTGAGCAAGATTGGCAAGATGTATTTGTTGCTTGGATGCCAAATAAATACGTAAGTGTCACTGCCGCATACCTTGATTTAGGTAGTATTGCTGGAGCAAAAGACCAAACCGGTTGGTACTTATCGGTAACAGGATATTGGTAATGGAAAAAATACTAACAACGATAGTGTTAATAGCCAGCTTAGCTGGTTGTTCATCGGCTTCAAATCTAACGTTTTATCAGCAACTTGATGGTAAAGCAGGGCTACAAAGACTGGTTGATAGTTTCATTAATCAAATCGGTAATGACGAACAAATTATTCATTACTTTGAGCATGCAAATATTAGCCATTTCCGCGAAGGCTTTATTAATCATTTGTGTGTATTAACTGATGGGCCCTGTGAGTACACGCGTGATAGTATGGTTGATATTCATACTGGCATGCACATCACGGAGGCTGACTTTAATCATGTGGTTGATTTGTTAATCAATGCCATGAATGAACAAAATATTAGTCATACAGTGCAAAATAAAATACTCGCGAAAATGGCACCACTGAGAGCTGAAATTATTAAGATTTAGTGATCCAGTAACTTTAAAGCAGCTTCACTGACGTGATGTGGCTTTATTTCGTTAATAATATCTTTTTCAAGTAGCTGATCGCCATTTGCAATTAACGTAATGGCATTAGTTACTTTGGGTGCCACAACACTCCATGGCGAAGTTCCTAAGCCCACAACAGCAACAAAAGGAATATTGAATGCAGCTGCAATATGCATGGGACCAGAATCGATTGTCAGTAATAAATCAAGCTCACCGATAGCGTCTATCATAGTAATAATCGAGGTTTTCCCAGCAAGGACGACAGAGTCAATTTTTTGCTGGTTTAGCCGCTCCTGTAATTGTTGGGTATCTTCAAGCTCACCGTTATCACCAAAAATATAAAATGTGCAGTCAATATTTTTAGCTATATCAACCATTGCAACAAATGAAAGCTCATTAGGGTAATGACGCAAGCCTTTATTTTTTCCGCCAAAATAAACCCCGATAGATTTTTTGTTCTGTTTAGGGATTAACAGGCTCGGCTCTTTTACGATTGCTGTTTTTGGTATAGAGCTAAACGGATTACCATGTGGCTCATTCACAAGTCGGCAGTAGCGAAATATATAGTGGTGATTTTCGTCTAATTTCAGTTTGTGTGTTAACAGTGGTGAGCGACCATTTTTTGCATAACCTACTCGGTATTTGATACTTGCTAAAAAGCAAAGTATTGCTTCAGACAATGAGTTGCGCATAATTACTGCAAGCTCAATGTTAGCATTTTTGAGTATTTTTGCTTGTGCCCACATAGAGATGGGTTTGTTATTATCAAAGCGTTCATCCACGATAACACAGTAGTCAGTCTCGCGTTTAAACATCTCAGCTAAGTGAGGTCTAACAAATAAGATAATGCTTTTAGTTGGATAAAGGTCTTTAAGTAGTTGTAAAGCCGGTGTGCAATTGACTGCATCACCAATAAATTTTGGTAGTACTACTAAAATATTGCCTGCTATTTGGCTGCTTACTATTTGTTGATTATTTTTTTTCATCTAAGTTTAGCCTTTAGAACTGTCAATATTAAGATATTTTAAAATCATCTTTGTATCACATTGTTTGCAATATAATGCCTAGTATAAATGTATATAATTGTAGAAAAAATATTTTTTAGTTTATTCTTGATAATTTAAGTAATTTACAGTGTATATAGAAGCTGGCAAAATTATTGTGCAAAATGTACCGTAACTATTTTAATAATAGGCTCTGGTAGAGAAGGCTTAGTAATATGTAACAGAAGTAAAGGAACACAATGAAAAACATAGTAACTTGCCAATGGCTAAACGAGCACTTAAACGACCCAAAGCTGGTTATCTTTGATGCTGGCATGGTGCGCCCAGGTAAGCTGGGTGAGTATAAACCGCAGGCTAAGTTGCCAAATGCACAGCGTTTTGACTTTAAAAAGCAATTAGCCGATCAAGACAATCCGCTACCGCATACCATGTGCAGTGCGGAGCAATTTACTCAGCAGATGCAGTTAATGGGGGTTGATAAAGATTCCTTAGTTATCATCTACGAAGACCAAGGCTTATTTAGTGCTGCAAGAGGTTGGTGGATGTTTAAAGCCATGGGCTTTGATAATGTCAAAGTACTCAGTGGTGGCCTTGCTAAGTGGCAGTCGTTGGGTTATTTAACGCAAATTGAATATAGTCGCCATTATCATAAAGGTAACTTTGTTGCCAAACCGCGAGTTGGTTACTTTATTGATGCGGCTGCAGTCTTTCAGGGCATAGATGATGAACATACCGTACTACTTGATGCACGAGGTTATCAGCGTTATTTAGGTGAAATGGCAGAGCCGAGAGCTGGGATGCGCAGCGGCCATATTCCTAATAGCCGCGCTTTACCTTTTGTTGAATTATTGGATGATGGCGAAGCAAAACCATTCGTTGACATTAAAGCTGCTTTCGAGGCTGTACTTGGCGATCAAGCAGATCTGCAAACTACCTTGCAATTTAGTTGTGGCTCCGGCGTTACTGCATGTATCTTGGCGTTATTTGCCGATGAGTGTGGATATGAAAATCTGCATGTTTATGACGGCTCATGGAGTGAGTGGGGCGGCCGAGACGAACTACCTATCGAAACGGGTCCCTGTCCTTCGCGTTAAACGCAAATCCGTAGTGCTGCCAGTAATCAATGGCTTTTTTATTGAGAGGCTGGCGTACTTGTACTTTGCTTGCTGTTGCCGACGGGCTATGTTGTTTATGAAAATCCAGACACTTAACTTGCCAAGGTAAATCACAAAAATCATAGAGCTGTTGCGTGCTTGTGATTGGCTCTGATACTAATGTTTCGTATTGCATAATCATCACATTATCTGGGTGTTTTGCTGCAAAATGATTTATCAAAGAGCTGTAATCTTGATAAAAACTATCGATGTCTTGCAGGTTATAGCTATAGTGATGAAACGCACTGGCTGGGCTGTACAGTTGGCGGTAATTAGCTATACAGCTAGCTTTTCGGCCTCGTTGCATGCAAATGATTTTAGCCTTCGGGAAAGCCGCTAAAATTAAATCGATATAGTAAAAATTAAATGGCTGTTTGTCGCAGCTGCGTAGCTGTGGTGCTACTAGTTGACTAATACGCTGTTTATACTGACTCAACTGCGCCATTAACGCAGCATTTTTATATGCATCATTGAGCACCACGCTATTTAATGCCTGAGCATTATTACCTTGGCAAAGCTGGGCAATATCATTGAGTTCACCAACACCTTGCACCAAATCTGATTGATTCATTATTTTTTCTAGCAAAGTAGTCCCTGAGCGCGGCATACCAACAATAAATATCGGGGTAAAATCGCTGTCGCTTAAGGGCGGCGTATACTCGTGACTTAAGGTTATTAGTTGCTGGCAAAATGCTTTGTGAGCTTGCGCATCATATTTTACATGCTGACAGATCGCTTGCTTACTTGTAGTAATGTGGGCAAAGGCTTGCTTATAATCAGCGCAGTGCTCGTGATTGAGTGCAATCGCATGGTGCAGAAATTGTTGCTGCATCGGCGTTTTAGCGTATTCGGTTAAAGTTAACAGCTGTTGTAAATGCTGCTTAGCCTGCTTGTTATTGTTAAGTTCAGCGAGCGAGTAGTGAGCTTGAAAATGCTGCGGATGTAACTCTGTAAGTGTACGCAGTAGCTGTATAGCATCATTCAATTGCCCCATGATTTTATAGGCCACAGCTAAGTTATAACTTATTTGCGGATTGTTAGGGGCTTGTTGATAGGCCCGTAATTGCCACTCGAGCGCCAGTGGATAATGGCCTAAACGAGTCAGTACATTAGCAATTAAATCGCATTCAATAACTTCATAATATGGATGTTTTATTGCTTCAGTTATATATTGCTGCGCATCTAACAGCTGCCCGCGCAGTACGGCAAATTTGGCTGAGTGAGCAAAATATAAAGGTAGGGGCGTAATACTAATCGCTTTGTTTAAGAGTTTATTTGCTTTGCTTATATCATTTGCTGCAACATTTACTTGCGCCAGCAAAAAATAGCTAAAGTGATCATCTGGTGTGTTTTTAATATTACTGATCAGTAATAAATGCGCGTCATTAAGCTTGCTATGATTAATAGCGTGCTCAATTTGTTGTTGTAGGTTTTTTTGTATCGATGTCAGCATGGCAATAAGCATAAAAGCCTTGGCGTAAAACACCAAGGCTTTTTTAATTTATAGATAACCGTTATTACAGTTCAAAGTTATACGTAAACTTCATGCCGATAGTACGCGGTGTTGTAGTGTAGTGACCATACACACGTTGTAGTTCAGGAAGTTCTTTCGAATCAATCCAAGACTTATCTCGACGTACAGAGGTGAACGCGTACTTATCGAATAAGTTATCAACATAGAGAGTGGCCGACCACATATCACCGGTTAGCTTGGCAGATAAGTTACTCAAGGCATAGCCTGCAAGCGTTTCACCATCAGCTTTTAAGCCAATTTTAGTGATCGTATCGCTCTGTGCTGTTATACCGTAATTTACGCTTAAAAGTTTATTATCTAATACATCTTGTTCGTAACGCAGACCAAACGAGAATTGATGCTCAGGCGCACCTGGCAAGCGGTCGCCATCTTCACCGCCTTGTACTCCTGCACCAAATACATCAGGAGAATCTTCAGTTAATTGCGCTTTGGCATAAGCGTATGTGGCATAAGCAGTCCAGTTATTCGCGATGATTGCACGGCTTGAAACTTCAACCCCTTTAGAGTTAGCAGTAGCTGCATTTGAGGTAATCAACTCCTGACCATTTACGGTTGTGCTACCGATTTGCGCGTCTTTCCAATCAACATTAAATAATGCCGCGTTAAAGTGTAGGCGGTTTTTAAACCAGCTCGATTTAAAACCAAGTTCATAATTTACAGTGGTATCAGGTTCATAACCAATTTCATTTGGTAGAGCACAGACAATTTGTTGTTCAGGTAACACATCAGGGCAAGGAGCTAGGCCGTTGCCACCACCAATCCTAAAGCCTTCACTAACGGTAAAATAGGCTAGTACACCAGTTTCAAAAGTGTAATTAGCGTTAAATTTAAATAAGTTACCGTTATCACTGGCGCTCGTATTCACCATTGCAAGTTGATCTAATGATGAAAAATCACCTGAATACAACGGTGTGGCTGAGCCTGAAGTAGTGGATACATCATATTCGTAAAAACGCGCACCAAGGGTTACATTGAATTGATCGGTAAACGCATAACCTACTTCACCAAATAGTGCTTTTTCAGTGGTTTCAGAGTCACTGACTAAAATATACTCGAGATCTTGTTGTAGATTAGGAATATCATCGCCCCAAAACTCAGTTAATCCGGGTGTGTATTCGCGATCGTCTGAGTGAGTTTCAAGCTTGTTGTAGTAACCACCGACAATCCAGTTAAAAGCACTATCAGAGCTAGACACTAAACGAATTTCTTGAGTGAAACTATCACGTTTTGATGTATCCAAGGTTTGCGCAACAAACGCTGGAAATTCTGCATAACCAGTCCATATGTCGTAAAGCAAATCAGTTTGATCACGTTGTCCAGATTGCTCATAGCTTGACCAACCAGAGGCAGATACAAGTTCAGCAAAACCTAAATCCGCTTTAATTTCCAAGCTTAATAAGTCGTTTTCTTCTTCACCAGGCTCAAGTATCCGCGCGGCATTTTCATACTGGCCAACCATCCCTTGTAGGCCACTGCTGTCACTTAATGAATTATATTGCGATGTAGAATTACCGCCATTTTCTTGTTTTTGATAAAAATAGTTTAGCGTTGCTTCTACTGCTTCGCTGGCTTGCCAACGAAGTGATACACGACCTGTGGTAATTTGCTCATCATTTACATCACTGACACTGCGCAAGTTAGCACTGACATCTTGTGGGTTGGTAAAATCAGGGTTTGGGTTTGATACGCCTGGGTTTTGTACTACGAAGTTATAATCGATATAACCTGGGTTGGTGTAGTAATTGACGCTAGCGCGAATAGCCAATACATCGTCAATTAACGGCGTATTAAATACTAAACCCAACTCACCGCCAGTGCCGTCACTTTCGTTTAAGCTAAACACATCACCAGTGACTTGGCCTTCGGTAATATCGAGCTGAGGTTGTTTTAATAAGTAACGAATTGCACCACCTAATGTTCCCGCTCCGTATAATGTACCTTGTGGACCGATAAGCACTTCAACACGGTCTACGTCTGTTAAACGTAAATCAATATTAAGTGGAATCTCACCCACGTAAGTGGCAACTGTACCACCATCAGAAATACGATCTGAAGTATTGGTATTTAAGCCACGGACAATAATTGGTGAACCTTCACGGCCACCTTGATCAGAAATAGTTAAACCTGGCACCCAGCGTGCCACATCTTCAAGATCACCAATGTTTTGATCTTTGATCACATCACCATCAAGGGCGGTAATATTAAGTGGTGCCTCTTGCACTGAGCCCGCACGACGAGTCGCGGTAATTTGAATTGTTTCTATTGCTTTTTCTGCTTGGGTTGTTGACTGCGCAGCAGCAAGATGGTGGCTATTAAATAAAATAGCAGAAACAGCTGATGCAAGAAGTGCTGGCCTAAAGGTGTTCATGTTCATTTTCCGAATAAGTTACAGTGATTTTATGCTTAAAAATCAAGCCAAGTTGATTATTTAAACAAAATACATTGGATATTTAGTGAATTTATATCCAATTATAGTGTATTTTTATTCTTTTCGTCATGCTTTATTTGTATGTTTATGCTGTTATTTTGAATAAATATCTAAGTTTTTTTGTAAGGACAGTTTTTACAGTTGTTTTTACAGCACTTTCCGCGCTTTAAGAAAAACCAACGACTGAATACCATATAACTATTTTGCATTTCATAATCGAGGTGTTCGATTAAATTATCGTTACTGTGAAAAGGCTTTGCGAAAGTAAGTTGTTCTTTGAGAGGGCGTTTATAGAGAGTATTTAGAAATTGGTTCATTTTCGCCAAGATACAATCTCTGCATAAACAGCTGGTGGTTGTGCTATCAAGCGGTAAAATAGCAGGCAGCTCATTGCACCAACAGGCATTGATATCATCAACATTGCAGTTAAGAGTAGCTTGGCATTGCGAGCAGGCTAAAATAGTCATTAGATATATTTTAATCTTCAATGAAATAGTCAGTTACAGGATAACAGATAATTAAAAATGAACAGAGCACAAGCGTTAGCAGAATTTGTCACTTTTGGTAAATACAAAGACGAGGCCATAAGTATCATTGTTGCATCAACAATAGATAACCAAGGCCCAATTTACATATTGACGCTCGCAACTGTTTTGGATGTGCTCACTCGCTGCCAAGCAGATGAGATTGATTTAGACGACCTGGAGTTGTGGGCGAATGTTATAGAATCTAGAACCGACATCGACTATAGCGCCGTCGAAGGGATTATTTATGCCCTCAGCAACAGCGAACAAATGGGCGAGCTTGATAAGAGTAAAGTGGCGAAGTTGGTTGAATTATTAGCAAGTTAGTAGGGGCTTGGTTCTAGGGATATTGCGGCTAACTTCGCCTTGATATGGCTGTAAATAAAAAACGCGGCATAAAGCCGCGCCTACGATGTGATTGTTACCTGAGGAAATCACTTTCCTAGAGCCTTTTACCTAGCTCCTCTATCCTAAAGTCTATTACTTATGATATCCCAAGCAGGTTTCTACTTCGTTTTTCGAACCTAAAATCACCGCTACGCGTTGGTGGATAGCGTCGGGTTGAATATCCATAATACGTTCTGTGCCAGTTGAGGCGATGCCGCCGGCTTGCTCGATCAGCATAGCCATTGGGTTTGCTTCGTAAAGTAGGCGTAGCTTATTTGGTTTGTTTGGATCTTTAGTGTCGGTTGGGTAGGTAAAAATACCACCGCGACATAACACGCGATGAACATCACCGACCATGGCGGCAATCCAGCGCATGTTAAAGTTACGCGCTCGTGGGCCTGTTTCGCCAGCCATTAAGTCATTTATGTAGTTTTGCATCGCAGGCTGCCAATGGCGTTGATTTGACGCATTGATGGCGTATTCGTTGGTCTCTTCTGGTACTTGGGCAAAATCTTGAGTTAATAAGAAGCTGCCGTGTGTTTTATCTAGCGTGAAGAAACGTGTACCTTTGCCAGTCGTTAATGCAAGCACTGTAGATGGGCCATATAATACATATCCCGCAGCGACTTGGCTTTTACCCGGCTGCATAAAGATACTTTGATCTGCAGGATCTGAGCCTTCAGGCGCTTTCATTACTGAGAAAATAGTACCAACCAATGAATTGATATCGGTATTTGATGAGCCATCAAGTGGGTCAAACGCAACGATATATTCTGCATTCGGGTTGCCAGCTACTGTGTAGTCTTCTTCTTCTGAGGCTATCGCTTTTACGTAGCCTGACTCCAGTAAAATATCTTTAAGTAGTTGGTTGGTCAGAACATCGAGTTTCTTTTGTGTTTCGCCTTGAATGTTTTCATCAAGCGTTGAACCTAGTACACCGGACAGGGCACCTTGGCCGACGCGGAACGAAATTTCTTTACAGGCCGCTAAAATCGTTCTGATCAATGAGATTAACTCTCTAGGGCAACCGTCTTCAAGTAATACCGGAGGTAGTCTACGCATTCTATTTTCCTGATAACGTTATGGGCCATGATAATCATAGGGTGAGAGGGATCATCACAGCAAGCGCTGAATTTCGTCTTAAATAACTGTATTTTAGGTGCAACATCCTATACTGGACACACCTTAACCGTATTTAAAACGCGAATAACAAAGATAAGATTATGCAAAAAATACCATTGATACGTTACATACTCTTTACTGTGTTGCTAACTATGATAACCCAAGCGCACGCAGCAATTAAGTCTATTAATGATTTTACTGAACAAATGAATCATTTTCCGGGCTACTTCTCTTTTTATTACGACACTCAAAACGGTAAAATTTATTTAAAAGTTGATAAACTCAAGCAGCAATTTTTATTACAGCAAAGCTTGCCTTATGGTGTCGGCTCTAACGATATTGGCCTTGATCGCGGCCAGTTAGGCAATACGCATCTAGTACAGTTTGAGCGCTTTGGCGATAAAGTGATGTTACGGGCTATTAATACCTACTACCGTGCAAATACCAGCAATAAAGCCGAACAAAAAAGTATTCAAGAAGCCTTTGCATCAAGTATTTTAGCGGGTTTTAAAGTGGTTGCACAAAGCCCGCAAGCTGTATTGATTGATTACACGCCCTATTTACTGAGCGATGTACATGGTGTGGGTCGAACGCTTGCTGCACGTAAACAAGGCAATTTTAGCCTTGATGAAAGTCGCAGTGCAGTAAATATGGATCGCTCAAAAGCGTTTATGAAAAATACTGAACTTGAAGCTGTGCTGACATTTAATGGCACTCAACCGGGTGAGTATATTCGTCAGGTCAGTGCTGACCCTTACGCATTAACCGTGCATATGCATCACTCTTTAATACAGTTACCTGATGATAATTACACGCCACGTGCGTTTCATCCGCAATCAGGTTATTGGAGTATTGAACATAAAGATTATGCCGCGCCATTAAGTGAATCAATGTTGGTACGTTATATCCCGCGTCATCGTCTAGCGAAAAAAGACCCAAGCTTACCTATTAGCGAACCCGTTGAGCCGATTATTTATTATTTAGATCCTGGTGTACCAGAGCCGGTAAAAACAGCGTTACTCGACGGCGCAAAATGGTGGGATGATGCGTTTTCTCAAGCGGGTTATAAAAATGCATTTATTGTTAAAGTGTTACCAGATAACGCCGATCCTATGGATGTGCGTTATAACGTGATCCAGTGGGTGCATCGTGCAACGCGCGGTTGGTCTTATGGCAGCTCGGTGATCGATCCGCGTACAGGTGAGATTTTAAAAGGTCACGTTACATTAGGCTCACTGCGTGTGCGCCAAGATATTTTAATTGCTGAAGCACTTGCAGCGCCTTATTTAGAAGGTAATGAAGTGGCAAAAACGTTACAAGCAATGGCACTTGATCGTATTCGCCAGCTCAGTGCTCACGAAATTGGTCACACACTTGGTATTGCACATAATTTTGCAGCCTCGGTGGCCGATCGTGCGTCTGTTATGGACTACCCACATCCATTAGTTGGCTTTAATGATAAAGGTGAGCTTGATGTGAGCCGAGGTTATGCACAAGGTATGGGGCAGTGGGATACGCAAGTTATAAAGTACGGTTACAGTGATTTTCGTAACCTTGATGAAGATGCAGAACTAAGCGCAATTTTAGCGGATAACCAAGCTAAAGGGCTGGAGTTTATTTCTGATAGTGATGCACGAGCGCAAGGTGGCGCGCATCCAACAGCACATTTATGGGATAACGGCAGTTCGCCAAGTGAAGAGCTATTAAGAGTGCTTGATGTAAGACAACAAGCACTCGCTAAATTTGGTATTAACAATATCAAAGAAGGAACCTCACTATCTCAGCTAGAAGAGATGCTGGTGCCGCTGTATTTATTCCATCGTTATCAGGTCGAGTCTGCTGTAAAACTGATTGCAGGTGTTGATTATGATTACGAAGTACGTGGTCAAGGTATGGTAAAAGGTGCACAAGTTGTTGCAAAGGCAACTCAACAGCTCGCTTTAAAGGCCATCTTAGCGACCCTAAATGCTGACAATTTAGTATTACCAGAATCAGTGTTAGCGCTAATTCCACCCAAGGCCTATGGCGAATCTAAAAGTCGAGAAAGCATTGTTGGCCGCACTGGCTTAACCTTAGATGCAATGGCGCTACCCGAAGTGGCTGCACAACATAGTTTAGCGTTATTGCTAAATAGCCAACGATTAAATCGTTTAGCACAGCAACAAGCGCGCAGTAATGCATTTTTTAGCTTAGATGAACTGCTTGCAAAAGTTTATCAGCAGGTGTTTTTGATTCAGAGCAAAAAAGGCATGGCAGGTAAAATCACTCAGCGGGTGCAGTTATTAACAGCAAAGCAGTTTGCTGATTTAGTCGCCAGTGATAAAGTTGCTCCAGAGGTGCAAGCTCAGTTGCGTTATTACTTAGTAAAACTGAGTAAGGCGTATCAGCAAGAGTCTTTACTTAGCAGTGCTGATGTTGGTGAAAGTGCGTTTAAGCAATACTTAGCCGATCAAATTAAACAGTTTCTGGCTACCGGCAATTGGCCTACAAATTTTACTGCATTACCAATTCCACCAGGATCACCAATTTAAATGTTAACTACAAGGCCCTAGAAGCTAGGGCCTAGTTTCTCTTGCATAAAACTGGTTTTTTGTTAACCTAGCCGCCTTCCATTTTTAGTCTTTTTGAGGTGTTTATGGCGTTTTTATCTCGTTCGATATTGGCGATGTCCATAGCACTATCAAGTCTTAATGTCAGCGCTAAAGCCGTGTGTGAAGTAGAGCTAAGGCATGGTTTGATCATCACTGATGATGTCATTCGTATTGTTGATAAGGGCCAAACCCGCGTACAAATAAATAATGATAATCAACTATTTATCCGTGGCTATTGGATTGATCTAACGTCAGATGAAACCCTAGTGTTAAAACAGTTTAGCGCGGGTATTCGCGATACGGTGCCTGAGTTGGTAGAGTTGGCAACTGACGGTGTTAATCTTGGCTTAAGTGCGATAGAGCAAGTTGTTGAAGGTATGTCGGACAAAGAGTCGGAAGTGCTAAAAACGCAACTGCAATATGTTGAGCGCGCTTTAATGGATAAATTTAAACGCGGTGATGATTTCTTTTTTATTGCCCCACAATCACTATCTAAAATTGATGATTTTTTTACCGAAGAGATCAGTCAAAAAATTCACTCTGCCGTTCATGGCTCTCTCGGCGCTATTTTAGTTTCTCTAGGTGATGCATTTAAGTCCCGCGAAGGTAATATTGAAGATCGTATTAATGACATGGGACAGCGCATGGATATTATTTCAAAAGAAATCGATAAGTCACTGCAGAAAAAAGCTCAACAGTTAGAGTTAAAAGCCTCAGAATACTGTGAATGTTTAAACTCGCTTGATGTCACCGAATCACGATTACAAATGATAGTACCAAGTATGGCTGATTTTGATTTAGTACAAATTAAATCTTAACTTAATCAATTCAATTAAAAAGCCCGCGTAATTAACGCGGGCTTTTTAATTTTAGGTAACCAATTACTAGGATCTAAACTTGCCTGTTTCAGCTTCTAAATCGCTCGTCAGTCCTTTTATCAAGTCCGTTGCAGCATGGGCTTGATGCGATAGGTCTGCGGTCTGTGAGGCGGTGTCAGAGATGGTCACAATGCGTCTTGCTGTGTCTTCCCCTGCATCGAGCTGCTCTTTAGCTGCAATGGCTATTTGATGGCTCATTTGTGCGATGGCACTCAAAGATGCAGCAACACGCTGCAACTCTTCACTGGCATCTTTAGATTTCGCTACGGTTTGTTCACTGGTGGCAATACTTAAGTTAACTGAAGTTTTTGCATCTTTCGTGGCGGATTGTAATTTACCGATCATAGTACGAATTTCTTCTGTGCTAGTTTGCGTGCGCTGCGCTAGTTGACGTACTTCATCCGCAACGACCGCAAAGCCTCTTCCTTGTTCACCAGCACGGGCAGCTTCAATGGCTGCATTGAGTGCTAACAGGTTAGTTTGCTCGGCAATACTTTGAATAACAGTAAGCACATTTGCAATATTATTTACTTCATCATCAAGGAGTTGGATGTTATTACCAGCGCTGTCAATTTGTTGCTCTAAAAGAGCTATGGTATTTGCTGCCTCAGCAGTTAAATGACTGGCATTTTGTCCTTGGCTTTCGGCTTCTTGTACTGAAAAGGCGGCTTGCTCGGCATGCTCAACCACTGTTTGCGCAGAGGCTGTTAGCTCAGTGATAGCTGATGCGACCATATGGGTTTCTTCGTTTAGGCTGCGGGTCAGTTTATCAAGCTCAGTTGAGCGGGATTCGTTATCTAAACTCTGATTTTTTAGACTATCAGTAACATCTTTAATACTGCCAACTACACCCCGTAGCCCTTGTTGCATATAGTGCATGGCAGCAATAATGCTTTCAGGTTGGGCGTCAGTACGAATATGCGAATTTAAGTTACCACGAGAAACTTGCTTAACAATACCAATTACCTCAGTGACTTCACCGCCTAACGCGTTGCTTAAAGAAATACCAAAGCGAGCAATTGCAGCAGTTAAAGCAAGGGCAATAAGTAGTGACAAGCCTAGTAACCACTTAGCGGTATTCCAGTAACGCTCATCAACTTCTTTTTCGCTGATCCCGGTACCAACATACCAACCAAAGTAAGGGGTTTTTTGCACCACAGAGGTTAGGTCAACGGTTTCACCATCACGGACAGAATCCCAATGATAGGTAATAATTTTGTTGGTTTGATTACCGACTAATTGTTCAACCATACGACCAATACTGTTACCGCTGGCATCTTTGAAATCATTAAAACTGGTGTTGTGTAGCTGCGGATCGTGAGGTGTAGCAATAAAGTCGAGTTTATCATTCACTACGTAGACATATTCACTGTCGTGGTATTTGTTTTCACGCAACATTTGCGTGGCAAAGTCACGCGCTTGTTGCTCGGTTAGTTGCCCATTTTTAGCAAGTAACTCAAATTGCTCGACAATATTTGTCGTGCTTTTCATGAGTTGATTGATACGGGCAATATTATCGTTTTCACTAGCGTGACGAAGAGATTGTAAGCCCAGTAATGCTATAGCATTGAGTGCTATAAACATTGCTCCAGCGAACAAGATTATTTTAGTTCTTAATGCTAAACCTGACAGCACATCGAGCCCCTTATTATTGTTATGACCATGATTTTCTACCATGTTTGTCGGCTAGATGTTAGCTTTAATTAACAATAATAACGGAATTAGACGTGATTTTTACTCAAGTTTCCACTGTAGGTAATTTAAAGTAAAATTTCTGCTGCGCTTAAGAGTCGATATTCTCCGCTGGCAAGGGTCTCATCAAGCTCGATATTTGCTACTTTTTCTCTATGTAATTCAACTACCTTATTACCGACTGCGGCGAGCATACGTTTAACCTGATGATATTTACCTTCGCAGATCGACAAACGCATACGGTATGTGGCAAGTTGCTCAGCAATTGCGGGTCTGGTTAGCTCTTTTTCGTTGTGTAATTGCACCCCTTGGCGCAGTTTTTCCAGCGCATCATCCGTTAGAGGTTCTTGCGTTTCAATTAGGTAAGTCTTGAATTTGTTATGTTTTGGGGAGGTGATTTTATGTGACCAATCGCCATCATTGGTAATGATCACAAGTCCAGTCGTATCGAGATCAAGCCGACCTGCAACATGAAAATCACTCATGTTAGGTTCATCGAGTAAATCAAATACCGTTGGGTGTAACTCGTCACTGTTAGCGCATACATAACCGACCGGTTTATTCAGCATATAATAACGTTTACCTAAAAAAACTAGCGGCTTACCTTGCCACAATACGTCATCAGTTGCTGTGATTGGATGATCATAAGCGCAGATCACCTCGCCATTTACGCTGGCATTTTTACGCTTTATTCCTGCCCTCGCTTTGGTGCGTGGCGTTTCTGCTAGATGGCTAATAAATTTATCTAGGCGGCAAGGGAATTTCATTGGGTTCACACTTCTAGTCGACTACAATGGCGGCGAGTATAACGGATCGTGATAACGCATGACAGTACACAGCGGACAAATATTAGCATATTATCAACAGCAAATAGCCACCGGTAAATTGCAATTTGATGATGCCCAATTAGCGGCGGTGAATGCACTAGACAATCTCGCAATTGCCATTGATAAACCGCATCATTGGTGGCAAAAATCGATATCTTTGCAGGGCATTTATTTGTATGGACCTGTTGGACGGGGTAAATCGATGCTAATGGATGTGTTTTTTGAGACTGTAGCTATTAAACAAAAAACACGGTTACACTTCCATCATTTTATTGCTCAAGTACATACTCGCCTAGGACAGTTGCAAGGGGTTAAAAACCCGCTGGATAAAATAGCCAATGAGTGGTCAGAAACGCTGAGACTAATTTGTTTTGATGAGTTTTTTGTCTCTGATATTGGCGATGCTATGATCATGGCTGGGTTATTTAAAGCCTTGTTTGCCAAAGGCATCGTTTTGGTTGCTACGTCAAATTGTCAACCTGAGCAGCTTTATTATAACGGCTTGCAGCGTGCGCGCTTTTTACCCACCATAGCGTTAATTAAAGCGCATTGTCATATTATTAATGTCACAGGTCCTGTTGACCACCGATTTCGTTTTGGAAAGCACGCGACTCATTATTTTAACAGCTCGGCTAACTCTGAACTGGATGCTGATTTTTTGGCTTTTGCAGATAACTTACAAACAGCAACTGATATT
This sequence comes from Pseudoalteromonas sp. SG43-6, assembly GCF_014164365.1. Classification (NCBI taxonomy): domain Bacteria; kingdom Pseudomonadati; phylum Pseudomonadota; class Gammaproteobacteria; order Alteromonadales; family Pseudoalteromonadaceae; genus Pseudoalteromonas; species Pseudoalteromonas sp. SG43-6. Next base: position 58,953 of record NZ_JACJEZ010000022.1, on the reverse strand, counting down.
ACTATTTACGGGCGTAAACTAGCGTGTTTAAGGCTCAGCAATAATGCCATTATGTTTGATTTTATGGCGTTGTGCTCAGGCCCGCGTAGTACCGCTGATTATATTCATTTAGCAAAGTACTATCAGCGTGTATATATTTGTAATGTACCAGTAATGGGCGCTGCGGCGACAGGTAAGCAAATAGTGCATGGTATTGAAGATAGCTATCAGCGTGAAAAACAAGATTTAAAAGAACATACACTAGACGATGAAGCGCGACGCTTTATTGCTTTAGTGGATGAATTTTACGACCGTGGTAAGTTATTGATACTGAGTAGCGAGGTTGGCATTGCTGATTTATATCAAGGTCAAAAGCTGGCATTTGAATATGCGCGTACAGAATCTCGGCTAATAGAAATGCAAAACTGGTAGTCACTCTATCATTACTCTCTACTTATAAGTGAGAGTTGCATTCTCTTTATCTGTAGTAGCTCATATCTGATTTTGCAGTTTTGACGAATAGGTTTAGATTTAACCTGACAGGCAGCTATGAGCGAGAAGCAGACGGTCGAGTAAACTCGTTTTTGGACAAAAGCTTGTCAGTGACATTTCTAATTTAGAATATTACGGATAATCTCAGGTATTGTGATTATTCGTAATACTGTCTATTCGACATTCATTTGTAGCGTAAGCGCATCATAAACCCCGCATTCTAATCGTCTAGCCCGAATAATAAGATCAAACCTCCATGGCTTTACTGCTCAAGCGCGGACTCGCCAGGTGCCGCACTCCCTAATGTGAGACATATCGTCTTGTATGACTATCAAAACAGTCGCGCGAGGTCGTGCCCTGTAGCCTTCTTGGGCGACTATGATGGGTATCTGCAAACCGATGGCTATGTTGTTTATGATGGGCTTCATCTCGTCACCAATGTCGGTTGCTTCGCGCATGCTCGGCGCAAGTTCATGGACGCGAAAAAGCTTCAAAGCAAAGGTAAGTCAGGCAAAGCGGATAAAGCGCTAGCCAAAATCCAGAAGCTCTATGGGATAGAATCCCGCTTAAAAGGTGAGCCTGCGGAAAAACGAAAAGCAGAACGCCAGCAGCATGCCAAACCGATACTGGATGAGCTTTACGAATGGATGACAACTCAACAAGTGCTTGAGTCTAGCCCGCTGGGTAAGGCGATAAAATACACGCTCGGCCAATGGCCGAAGCTGATCCGCTATATCGATGACGGTCACTTATCGATAGACAACAACCGAGCTGAACGCGCAATAAAACCGCTGGTTATTGGGAGAAAGAACTGGCTCTTCTCGACCAATCCCAATGGAGCGGAAGCGAGCGCGATGCTTTACAGTATCGTCGAGACAGCGAAAGCCAACGGCCTTATCCTTTACGACTACATGGTCAAGTGCATGCAGGAGTTAGCGAAAGCTGAACCTGATATCGATGCACTCCTGTCTTGGAACTTCAAACACTAACAATATCGCCCCGTGGGATCATGGGGCGCATACTCTTTTTCTGGTCATGACGCCAACTTGTTGAACTAACATTTGTAAAACTCACGCTCAATAAATGTGCCAATTACCTTGTCATGTATTTCTTCAGATTTAGAGAAACCAATGGTTTTGCGATTTAGCCGTTTTAATCGCGTTCTCAATGTTAGATTTTGCCGTTCTATACGTTGAGTAAAAAACTTCCCGGTAATGTGCTTTTCTGCTGGAAGGTTTGAGGCGTAAACCTTGAAGTCATCAGTACAGAAGAAGTTGATTGTAAATGGTTTTAGGAGCATCAATAGAGCTTGAAATGTTTCTTCACTGCGACGACCAAAAGTATGGGCGATGATCCGATTAAACCTTGGTTCCCAAGCATACCAAAGCCAACGTTGGTTCTTTTTGTTTTGAACAAATGATCATTGCTCATCGACCTCACAGATAAGCTCAATTCTAGCATTATCAAACGGGACTGTAGTTACTTGTCTTGGTTGGAGTTTTTTAGTGTTCTCAATACGGTATTAAATCCCACTTTCAGCACTCTGGCAGTATCACGTAGACCTGCGTTATTCATGGCCATATCTACAATTTGTTCTTTCACACCAGGATGATAATAATGTGTAGCTTAAAACCGAAAAACCAACCTATTGTCCCTTTACCGCGTTTCGCAACACCATCAAAACACGATGTCTTGGTATCCTAATGTTATGACAAACTTTTATTGATGTTGAATCGACAAAAGCTATCCCTGTTGGCTTTCCTTTTAATGAGCTGAAGTAGCTACAAAGTGGAACAAGTACTGTTGGCATCAATTCCAGAAAGCGAGTGTAACTCAATAGATTAGGGAAATAGTTACGCCAGTATCTTGCAACAAAACCAGTGTAGAAGTTCTTGAAATCACGGTGATTTGACTGATGAAAGCAGATAACTATGGTCATAATTTCGCTTGTCGACATTCGAGAAGCACGTTTACGCTTTGCTAGTCCCATCAGCTAGTTGAAGCTTCTCCCACTCAGGAATGAAAACTGAACAAAAATCATCGACATCACAAAAAACATCAACTAGCTTATCCATAAAGCCCACCATGTTTGTGTTCAAATCGTTTTTAGTCGAAGGATCTGATCGCAAGGTGGGCTTTTAGTTCATTTTTTATCCCGAGCTCAGGTTAAGGAATATTGAAATTCCTTACCATGAAGGTAATAACGCAGATACATCATGATAATATCCGATGGATAATGTCGACCTGAAAAGTTAAGTCCCATATTAATAATGCTCCGTTATTGTAACGTTGCATTATCAAAATATCGCTTTGCGTCGTCAACTTTGCGACAGAACCAAATTAGCCGCCAAATGAACCCATTTTTGATACTAATGAACCCAAGCCATTAAAGCGTTTATCATAGTATTCTACTAACCAATTAGTGATTAGATTATCGCTATGGCTAGAACCTGAGTCTGGACTTGAACTTATAATACTGTTGAAGTTAATATCACTAGTTTCTTCTTGTGGTACTCCGATTCCCATCATAGAGAGACCAAATAGATATTCGTCCACAGTGACAGATTCGCGTGACTCATCCTTCAATATATATTCATACATAGGCGTTGGTTGTGCATTGTGGGATAGGTTATAGACGTTGTTCGCATATTCCATAATTCTTCCAATGCGTCCTGAATCTGGATTGTTATCTTCCACGTTTAATTCCTGTTGATAAAATGGGATTGTCAGTTTTTGATATGCGTCTATCGAAATATAGTTGAAGGTTGTAGTAATATCACCATTGCTATGATAATCCCAAACATAACTAATTTTTGGTGTATATGAGTAGTTCTGGAGTGGTTTTTTAACTGGTGGTGCAGGACATGCAGAGCATTGTCCAGAACTTATGGCATATGTTTTTACCTCTTGGAAGTTTGTGTTTTCTTGATCGGTATAAGTGATAACAAATGTACCGATTGGAGAACCAATAGAGGGGTCATCAAAATCAATACCATCAAGAGGTGATAAGGCAGCAGCGATGGTGTTATAGAGACTACCGAGAATGCTAGCGGTAGCATGCATTGCATCAATACGCTGTTGATTTTTATGTATCATAGATATAAGTTTAGTGCCAATCCTGAACTTATTAACTACTGTGGCGCGACCATGTTCATCTCTTTCAGCGACGACAAGAACCCATTTTCCTGACATTGGGAATGTGGGTGACTCTGCTTTGGCACTAAGTGAGTATGTTTCTGCAATCTGATCTTTGGTACCGGTTACACGTTCACGCCCTTGGCTAAATAGCATTATGGCCTTTAAACGTTTTCTCCCATTAACATTTTCATACTTAAAATAATGAGAACCAACAATTGAATTGTAGATAGTATCTCCATCGTTTCCACTATCAGTGCTTTTGAATAGCATATTGACAGCAGATAGTTCGTCACTATTGTAGGAGAATTTGTATGACATCTCATTTGGCATTACATTTCCAAAGATGTCTGCTCCTTTAGGCTTTACGATTATTTCATCTTGAGTCCAACTATTTGATGCAAAAGCATTAATACATGCTGAAGACAACAGTATAGCTATGGTAACTTTTTTAATAGAAAACTTCATACTATAACTCCTTAAGTTGTTTTTATGAGGCTCTTCGCATACGACTAGCAAAAAGGTTTGGTTGTGCCACAAAGTTATTACGAAATACAAATGTACTGATTTCCAGATATAATTAGGCTGGAACATAGGCCTGTTTCGCTTGGGAGACGTCAACATCTACAACTTTGCCTGCTGGCGCATAAGAGCCTGCTGTTATGATTAGGTGGTCGAAGGTACCGATGGTTTCGAAGTAGTGGTACACCGATTGTTCTTCACTGATGTCTAATCCTGTTTTGCGACTGGAAACGTATACGATGGAGCCTTCACTCTCTAGTTGTTGCCCCAATGCCTGATGTGCCACCTAATACGACGTAAGACGTTTTCTCCGCTGTCATAACTTGTTTCTCTAATGTCGTTTTTATGAAGCTAGTATATTAAATTGAGTGAATGTGACAATTAGGTAATATTCGAATTCACTTTTCACTTCAGCCGGAATAATAAAGCTAAAGGAGAGGCCGTGGACAAGTTTTCTAATATGACGATGTTTGCCTGTATCGTTAAGAATAAAGGGTTAGCAGCAGGTAGAGAGTTAGGTTTATCTCGGATTTGTTGCCTAATTCAGCGTAAGAGCGAATGCTAGCTAAATCGTGCGTATTTTAAACAATATACTGAGTTTCGGGCATACCTATCCCAGTTAGCTTGTTGAGTGCTTTGATCATGGCGTAGGTCTCACCAACTTGTGCGTTGTAATTTCGAAGCTTGAGTGAAGCTCCTAGTAGTTGTTTTACACGATACATAGCGGTCTCCGACAATGAACGCTTATGGTATCCATACTTCTGTTTCCATTTTTTGTTCGAGCCATAGAGCTTTTGGCAGCCAACTGCCATATTGCGTGGATGCCCTTTTTCCCAGAAAGCTGCACCCTGATTAGAGGTATCGCTTTCTTAACCCTAATCGCCCTGTGACACACTCTTGTATCGTATGCACCATCTCCCGAGATTTCCTTGATAGTTCGGCGTGTTTGCTTGAGTAGATTGGGGAGTACTTCCGCATCTGTCACACCTGATAGTGTTAGCTCAGCGGCGATAATTTCGTGTGTATCTGTATCAACCGCAAGATGGTGTTTACGCCAGACTCGACGCTTGTCATCGGTTCCATGTTTTTTCACTTTCCATTCACCCTCACCGTGTACCTTGAGACCAGTTGCATCGATGGCTAGGTGTTGGATAGCGCCTCGTGTTGAGGTTTTGAAATTAACCTCAACATCCTTAGCTCGGCGACTTATACAGGTATAGTGAGGGCAAACCAATGGGACGTTCGCCAATCTAAAAACAGAGTCGATAAAGCCTTGTAGCGCCCTTAATGGTAAGGAAAAGATGCGCTTTACCATGAGAGCCGTCGTGATAGCGAGATCACTAAACATCCTTGGTCTGCCACGTCTTTCCTGTTTTGGTTGTTTCCACTCAGTTATGGCCTCCTCGTCAATCCAGAACGTCAGTGAACCTCTGTTGATCAAGGAGTTATTGTACTGCTTCCAGTTAGTTGTGTTGTAACGAGGTTTAGGCATGAGGCTACGATGATTGATGGGTGTAGCCGATCAGATCGTAGTTTCTTGATTTAGTTCCATCGATTTATGCAACAAAGCCGTACGAAGTAGGAACTTACCCCCGTAATACAACATGGGGACTCACAACGAACAGTACTAGAAGAATGGATAAGTTTCAGTAGGGGAAAAACTCATTAACAGGATGGGAATGAGTAAAAGGCCTAAGCAACTTTGGGGCACTTTCGAGTTAGAAAGTGCTATGGGCAAAAACTCAGCCTATGAAGGTTTTGGACATAAAGTTAGTGCGGTTACTTTATCTTATCGCTTTGCTAAGTGGGCTTTGAACTCGGGTTCTAAGAAGGTTCGAAACCATTGATGAGCGGGATCGTGATGATGCTTTGCGTGCCAAAGTAAATAGTATTTATGCGCAGGCAAATCAAATGGCAGTGGCTTTATGCAAAGAGCACGCTGCTTGGCATATTGTTCAACTAAGTGGCGTGGTGCGGTAATGATGCTGTCGGTTCGACATAGGGTTTCTAGGGCTGATGGAAAAGAAGGCAGTTTGGCAAAAACACGTCGCTCTATCGAGTGAGACGATGTGGCGAGATCCACTTGGCGGTGGCGTTCGCTAATGCCGTTGACCAAAATATGTTTGGCATTCAAATAGTCTTCAACCGATATTGAACGATGACGAAATGGATGTTGGTCTCGACACACGATGACGTAGTGATCTTGGCCGATTTCTTTTCCATAGAGATTTTCTGGGATCTCTTCCGCCGTGACGGCGACTAAGTCAATCTCTTGCGCAGCGAGTTCTTTAAGCTGTTCTTCTTGCCATAACACGCAACTGATATTGGCGTTGGGTGTTTGTTCTTCTAGCTTTTCACACAGTAACGGCAATATTTCCGGTGCAAAAAATGGGGTTAACGCCAGCGAAAATTGGCGTTGGCACTGTGTAGGATCGAATTCTGCCGAAAGATAAAGTGAATCAATTTGCCTTAGTAGTTGCGGCAATTGCTGTTTAAGGCTTTTGGCCCGTTCGGTTAGGAGGTATTGATTCCCTTCTCGGATCAAAATCGGATCTTGGAAGGCCTCACGGATCTGGCCTAACGTTTTACTCATGGACGACTGGGTGACATTGAGCGCTCGCGCTGAGTCGGTCAAATTTCGGGTCGTGAGCAATGAGTCCAATGCGGGCAGCAATTTGTAATTATTCACTGGTTTTGGTCGCCATCTTTTTAGTTATTGAACCGTTATAGCACAGCAAACCAAGGTAAATCAGCACAGGCATGAAAAAAATTCACACTTGTGTGTCGTTTTATCAATTATGGAAATGTTCTTGAGTTGGCTATGATGGCTTTAACAAAATAGAACAGCCGAGTTACTCGGAGAGTATCAATTAGAATTGGAAGGGTAGTATGTCTTGTGTCGTTGAACCGTTAACCGCTCAGTATGATGAAAATGTTAGACAAATCATCGAGCAAGTTGGAGCAGAGTTTGGGGCCGTTGGTGAAGGGTATGGGCCGTCTGACCCAGAAGTGCTCTGCATGAGTCAGCATTATGGAAACGAAAGTAAAAGCCTCTATTTGGTGGCCCTATTGGATGGGAAAGTTGTCGGCGGTTGTGGTTTAGCGTCATTTAATAGCAGCCCAGATGTGTGTGAGCTGAAAAAACTGTTCATTTTGCCTGAAGGACGAGGGCATGGACTAGGTAAAAGAATGGCCATCGCGTGTTTAGACTATGCTCGTACTCAAGGTTATCAAAGCTGTTACTTAGACACATTAACCTCAATGAAAGTGGCAGTTCGTCTATACGAAAACTTAGGCTTTGACCACTTAGATGCGCCGTTAGCTGACACCTTGCATAATAGCTGTGATGTGTGGATGCTTAAGTCGCTGGTGGAATAGCAAGTAAAACGTGAAGCACGAGCCGAATCGTTTGGTAATTAGACCATCAATATCCCCTCGGTATTGCTCCAATTACCGTGTGTAAATAAGCCCGCGTTTGCGGGTTTATTTTTAGTTTCAATATCAACAAGGTAGTACTTTGTACGCTCATCATCACTTAAATGTGTCATTTTAAAATCTTCCTCCTTTATAATACGAACAATAATCATACAAGTTGCATATCGATTTGTATAGAAAGCAGGCTAGGATTAGTGATGTATCCCCCTTCCTGATAAATTTCAGTAGGGGAAACTCGTATTGATAGGATATGTATGAGCAAAAGCACTAACGAACAAAGGGGCTGAAACGAAGATGGACAGATTCGATTTTAATTCTTCATTTGATGGGCTTTAAGTCGTTCGCTTAACTCCCATAAAGCTATTCGATTTGAATCATACTTGAGAAGTTCGCTCGCCTCAGTTGCGTTACACCAACGGAATTCAGTGTGTTCCGAAGATAACTGTGGCTCCCCCGAAACCTGCACTGAGAATGAGTATTCTGGTATCACATAAGGGTGATCGCTCCATTTTTCATGACCAGAATAAAACACTCTAGGTAACATGCACATAGAATCAAGTTGAACCCAGTCACTACCTGTTAACGACGTCTCTTCATACAATTCTCTTTTTGCGGCATCGAACAAAGACTCTTGATCTTCTCCACCACCAGAAATTGCCTGCCATTCACCATTGTCTGTACGGCAAGCAATCAAGAAGATAGGTTCTGAAATTTTAAATTTATATGGAAATATCAGAACCTGAAATGGTGCTCTCACTGCGTTGGTTCCACTGTTGTTGCGAATCAATAGATACTACAACCATTAGGAAAAGTTAGGCAATTCTCAGATTACATTATTCTCGGTTTTATTGCGCAAACGCGGAAAGGGGCAGAAACGAGTTGATCATGAATGACTGCAAATGGCACATATGCGACTGTCAGATTTGATTGAGTCCTGTTAATCGAATCTGACAGATCAAGTTAAGACTTATTCACTTTTATCTGACGCGACCAATAAATTTAAGACCACCTTCTTTCGAAGATGGTGCTGTTATTGCAAATTGATTAGAGATTGAAATTTACTTTAAATATTTAACACTTTCGGTAAATTTCGTGTTCCATATCGTGAACGTTAACGCTTAAGCTGTCTGATTCTCGGCAGTATATTTTTAAACAGTCTAACAACTGCTCGCTGAGTTGTTGCTTTTGTTTAATCGTACGTCCTTGCATAATGTGTGCGCTAATATGGATAAAACCTTCCTTACCATCGCCCAATTGATAATGTGTATAGGCTATAGCGCGAGTTTTGATCGTTGCTAATTCAAACAAGCCACTGTTAAACGTTGCTTGATGAATTTTTTCAACCAATACCTGCGGTAATACCGGTAAATCTTCAGAATGTTCAATGATGATATGTGGCATGTTATCTATTTGATCCCCTAAAAACGATATGTGAAACCTAAGCTGGTTTGAAACTGATTGAGTATATCACCATCAAAATGCCACAAGCATTGCTTGTTTTCGTCTGTTGGTAATGCACATGAAACGTTACTGGCATTATTGACGATTGTTACAAGCCAGTATAAAGACTCAGTGAATAACCAGCTAACGCACTCTGACTTACTAACAGTAAGCACCGTAAAACAAATACTTTTTTCATGGTGTCGTGCTCGTTGTTGTGATTAATTTAAGTTAGTATTGAAACATAGCTGAATATTAAATGTAAGCCACGAATCGTTTACCCCTACATGGAGCAAGTAATATATGAAACCTATAATGATAGGCGTATTGACAGGTTTATTGATCACCTTAGCGGGCTGCTCTGATGATGTTGCATCAGTTAGTTTGGGATTATTTACCACTAAAGATATTAAAGTTAACTCGCAACAAGACCCTCTAGTAAAAGGCGTAACCTGTCATATTAGCCATATCGAAGCGAACTTAGATTTTGCTGATCCTTCTGATATGTCTATTTCGTGTCGCCAAACTGGACCAATTACTGCCGACCAATTACAAGCGATTGACCGTAGTAAGTCGGGTGAGGTGGTATTTAAATCATCAAAAAGTATTTTATTTAAATCATTAAAAGTGCGTCGAATTTATGATGCGCAAATGCGAACTCTGTTATATCTGTCGTATTCAACTAAAGAGTCAACCGGCAGTCATCATCATGCGTTATCCACTGTGCCATTGTATAACACCCAAGCATGGGCATGGGCACAAGAGCAAGAATAAGCAAAAGAGCAAACTATGTTAGCGTTATTTAAAAGCAAACCTTTATTAGATGAACAAGAGCAGCAATGGCTGATTGATACTTTTGTGTGGGCGGTGGAAAATTTTGACAGCGATTATTTCATTAATAACTCGCAATTAGTTTTGCCAAACCACCAATGCTTTCCCGATGCGGTTTCAAGCATTGAAGAAATGGCCAGTAAAGTGTTTGAGCGAGTGGTTGGCTATGCGGGGCTGCAAGCTTGGCCAATTACGCTGGTGGCTCCACAGCAATTGCAGCCGCAAGTATTTCCTCATTTTGCTTTTAGTAATCAGTTACGTGGTGATAATAGCCAATTAATTGTGCCGCCAAGCCATACGGTTAATGTGTCATTTAATCCAAATCAAATTAATCAGCCACAAGATTTAGTGGCCAGCTTTGCCGGTACTTTAGCGACAATTATGATCCACCATGTGGGCGTGTTACCACCAGGCGGTAAAGAGTTTTTACCACAAGCCGCCGATGCCGTGGCATGTTTTTTAGGTTTTGGGGTAATGATGAGCAATACGGTGTATCAGTTTAAAGGGGGCTGTGGCTCGTGTTACAACCCCTATGCGAACAGGCAAGCTGCACTTAGTGAACCGCAAACCTTATTTATGCATGCCCTTATTTGCCACTTTAAAGGCTATAAAGATTCTAAAAAGCATTTAAAGCCGCACTTACGCAGCCAATTCAAAAAGGCGCAAAAAGAAATAAAAGCCTTAGTTAATAGTACTGCTAGTCCGTTGTTGTTAGCGCTTGATGATAAAAAAGCGGGGTAATCGTGGCTTATTTAGATGAGTTTTTATTGATTGCACTGGCACACTTTTTTGCTGTAGCAAGCCCTGGCCCAGATTTTGCCATTGTGCTTAAACAAAGTGTTCAGCAGGGGCGTCGTAATGCATTGTGGACCAGCTTTGGGGTAGGCCTGGCTATTTTATTACATGTTAGTTATTGCTTACTCGGGGTTGCGGTTTTATTAACGCAATCGCCAAACGTATTTATGGCATTAAAATATTTAGCGGGTGCATACTTGGCCTACATTGGTGTGCAAGCGCTTAGAAGTGCTAGACCGGCGCCAGCGCAGCAAGAAACTGTTCTTCAATCTCAAGGTGTTGAATCCAGTTGGATTGCATTTCGTCGCGGCTTTTTAACCAATGCGTTAAACCCAAAAGCCACGTTATTTTTTATGTCGTTGTTTACTTTAGTGATCAGCCAGTCAACGCCATTAATTGTGCAAGCAGGTTATGGGCTGTATATGGCATTGGCAACGTGGGCGTGGTTTTCGTTTCTATCCTTGGTGCTATCAAAGCCTAGTGTTCGCGGTTTTTTTCAAAAAAGTGGCTATTGGTTTGACCGTGGTATTGGCGTGATTTTGATCGCTCTAGCAATAAGAATTGTAGTGTAAGTATTGTTTTAACAGAAATCTGTAGTAGGTGAATATGGCTGTATATAATTTTTCGTTTGGTTCAAATATGTCGTCGAGTCGTTTGTTGGCGCGTTTACCAAACGCTACTCGTATTGGTACGGCAATACTAGCCGGTTACGAGTTAACCTTTGATATGGTAAGTACTGATGGCTCAGGAAAAGGCAATGTACGCCCATCAAATGATAAGAACGCGCAAGTATATGGCGTGGTATATCAACTCAATGACGCAGAAAAAACGATTTTAGACGCCATCGAAGGGCCCCGTTATGACTGCGTGGATATTCAAGTAACATTACTTGATGGGCAACAAGTAGCGGCGCATTGTTATATTGCCAACACCACTGATGCGCAGATACTGCCTTACGATTGGTATATGCAGCACGTTCATCGCGGTGCGCTTGAAGCTGGTGTGCCAAATGCGTACAGTGATGCCATAAAGTCTCGGCCAACCTGCCAAGATAGTGACAGTGCGCGTGCAGCCATTGAGTTTGCTGTACATCAAAAATAAAAACTAAAATGATAACTCCAAGGATTGTTATGAAATTAACTAAACTAGCGATTGCGGCCACCTTATTAGCAGGCTGTGCATTTAATAGCTATGCCGATATTGATACCAAGCACATCAATCAAGTGATTGAAAATTCAATGGCGCGCTTTGATGTGCCGGGTATGGCCGTGGCGATTGTTGAAAACGATAAGGTTATTTTTGCTAAAGGCTTTGGTGTTAGTAACTTAGATACTGGTAGCAAGGTGAATAAAGACACCTTATTTGGTATTGCATCAAATACTAAAGCATTTACGGTTGCGGCATTGGCAAAATTAGTTGATGAAGAAAAGCTTAGTTGGGATGACAAGGTAATTGATCACCTTCCTGAATTTCGTTTATACGACCCTTATGTAACCCGCGAAATGACGATCCGTGATTTATTAAGTCACCGTAGTGGTTTAGGGTTAGGCCAAGGGGATTTAATGATTTGGCCTGACACCGATAAATCAATCGAAGAAATTCTCGCAGGCCTTAAATATTTAAAACCAGCTAGTAGCTTTCGCAGCACATACGCTTATAACAACTTGATGTTTGTGACCGCTGGCGAGGTAGTCGCGCGGGTCTCAGGTATGAGCTGGAATGATTATATTGAAAAGAATATTCTCCAGCCTTTGCACATGGATAACTCACGCGCTGGTTTTTCGCGTATTCCAAAAAGTAATAATAACTGGGCAACGGGTCATATTCCTATGGATGGTCAATTACATCCATTTTTCGTTAATTACTTAGAGGATTTTCGTGGTGCCGGCGCGATTGCATCCAGTGTGAATGATATGAGCCAATGGCTACGTACACAATTAGCCCATGGTAAAATGCCAAATGGCGAGCAGTTGTTTAGTGAAAAACAACAAGAGCAAATGTGGCATCCACATATTACCTCACTGGCGTCAAAAAGCGCTTATGAGGCTTATCATCAGCAATTTAGAGGTTATGGTTTAGGTTGGAGCATTGAAGACTACCACGGTATTAAAAAATTAGGCCATGGTGGTGGTATTTTAGGAATGGTATCGCAGGTGACGTTATTGCCTGAGAAAAACCTCGGGATTGTTATTTTATCTAATCAGCAAGCATTCGGTGCGCTCTCTGCTATTACTCATGAAGTGCTTGAAGACGCCCTTGAACTTGAAGATAAAGACTGGGTAGCAGAGTTGGCTAAAAAGCATTTTGAAGGTAAGCAAAAAGCGTATGCTAATGCTAAGCCGGACGCTCCTGCAGACTATCAACCACAGTTACCAAATATTAGCTACACCGGCACTTTGCATGATGATTGGTATGGTGATGTTATTATTGAAGAGCTGGACGGTAAGCTACGTATTGATTTCACGCATACTAAACGTTTAAAAGGGCAGCTTGAGCATTACACGGGCAACACATTTATCGTCAAGTGGGATGAAAAGCTACTCGAAGCTGATGCGTATATTAGCTTTGATATGAGCACTAACAATCGTGTGAATGAAGCGACAATGCGTGCAGTATCAACAGCGGTGACTGATTTCAGTTTTGATTTTAGAAATCTTCATTTGCAAGCTAAATAGTAAACCAAAGTCGCAAAGCCACCAAAGGGTGGCTTTGTTATAGTTACAGTCGTTAACTCATTTGGAGCATTTATGCGTACTGCGATTATTTCTCATCCTTTTTGCCGTAAACACAAAATGATCGCGGATCATCCAGAGTGTCCTGAGCGCTTAGATGCTATTACCGATCGTCTTTTGGCCAGTGGCTTGGATATTGCCGTGCAGCAAAAGCAAGCGCCTAAAGCATTACGTGAGCATTACTTATTAGCCCATGATGAGGCCCTTGTATCGCTGGTGGAAAACACCCTCCCGGAACAAGGTTTAGTATCACTTGATGGCGACACTTGGTTATGCCCAGAGTCATTTTTGGCAATTGAGCGGGCGGTAGGGGCAGGGCTATTAGCCGTCGATGAAATATTAGCGGATAACCTCGATGCCGCATTTTGCTCCGTACGGCCACCGGGTCATCATGCAAACCGTACAACCTCTGCCGGCTTTTGTGTGTTTAATAACTTAGCAATTTCGGTGAAGTACGCGCAAAGTAAAGGGATTAAGCGCATTGCGATTGTCGATTTTGATGTTCACCACGGTAATGGCACGCAAGACATTTTTATCGATGATGATAATGTGTTGCTTTGCTCATTATTTCAGCATCCTTTTTACCCTAATACCGCCGTTGAAAATAACGATACATTGGTTAATTCACCGTTGCCCATAGCTAGCGATGGCAATGATTTAAAAACGTTGTATAACCAACAGTGGTTGCCTAAATTAACAGAGTTTAAGCCAGAGTTATTGTTTATTAGCGCAGGATTTGATGCGCATTTTGAAGATGATATGGCAAGTCTCAAATTTGTTGAGGCCGATTATGCTTGGTTGACACAACAGCTGTGTGACATGGTAAAAAGTACTGGCTGTAGAGGGATTATCTCTTATTTAGAAGGCGGGTATAATTTATCAGCGCTAGGGCGCAGCGCCGTAGAGCATATTAGAGTGTTTACACAAGCAGAAGAGTAGCTTTATATTCATTCTACAATTAAGTAAAAATATTGGTTGTTGTATGATACCAATACCACTAATTAAACAAGGAAGATAATGTCTGTAGTAATTAATATCTTAGTCACGTTGGCACTGTGCTTTTGGGGAAGCATGATGATGATGTCGCCGATGATGTTTGGTGCCCCTGGCGCGATGAATAATAAGCAAAAAGTGTTCTCTGCCATACTCATATTAAGTTTTCCAGTACCATTATTTTTGCTTATTGGTTTATTTGGCGGCAGTTATTTTGGTATTGATAGTTATAAAATGGCGCTGATAAGTGCTGTTGTTATTGGGTTTTTCTTTGTGATATTTGGCTATACGGGTATGATCAGTAATCTGCTTCGAGGTATTGCCAATGGTGGCTACTGTGTGGTCGAACAGCGTGTTTACTTTAATGCTAAGTTAATAGAAAACGCTGACGCTGAAAGCTTTACTACTTACAGTTTAGCCAATTTGAATACCTATGACGCTGCATTATACGCCAAAGATAAACAGCACCTTTACTATTGTGGTAACGCTATTAGCGGTGTTAACTCTGATAATCTAAAGGCTAAGATTATTGGTACTGATCTTTATTGGATTAATGATTCGCAAGTGGTTAAAGGCGAGCGTATTGTTGCAGGAGCTGATCCTAAAAGTTATAAGGCCTATTCTTATAGCTTTTGGAATATCTCTGGAAGGAAAGGCCGACAAGTCATTTACCATAACGATGAGCCAGTGCCTGAAATAGATGCGCAGTCATTTAAACCTATCGATGATAGTTACGGTAAAGACCAGCAACATATCTTTTACGCAAATATAGCCATCTTAACTGACATTGATGTAGATACCGCTAGTTTTACACGATTAGACGAGAACTTTGCTAGCGATAATCAGCATATTTTTTACTTAAATGGTGAAGATAGTCATGTATTGATGGGGGCTGATCCCAGCAATTTTGAAATTTTTCAACGCGACTACTATCGCAGTGGTGAGACTGTTTATTACGTAACTCAATATAAGTCGGCAAAGCCGATGACACAAGTCGATGCTGACAGCTTTAAAGTCACTCAATATGATGAACAAACTCATTCGGATGCTTACGATAAATATCATTATTATTTTCGCGGTGAGATTGTTGCAACGCGCTAAGTTTAGAAAAATATAGGACCTGTTAGGGCGTTGCGATGAACGAGGTAATTTGCTGTTGAAAATGATTAAACAGAAGGAAGTTTATTCATACTCTTGGGTAACTTGCCTACGTTTGTTTGCGTTGCATCAACTTGGTTTATATCGATAAAATTAAGCTCCCCGTTAGCGATGATCTGCTCACCATTACTCAGTTTTAATCGTGTAGGGGCAAAACCCATGCGGATCTCCCGACTCCAATTACAAGCATGCGTACCGTTTTGGCAGCGCGAAAGTGCTTACTGTTATACTCAATAATACTCCCTAAAAAAATGCATAATATAGCTGAACTTTAATCAGCACTTAGTTTTGCAGCTCATTAAACTTTACAGGTTTAAGACTGCTTAACTGTAGTAGCTGCTCGGCGCAGTAAGCTGCTTTTAAACGATGTTCTGGCCCAGAGTTACTTAAAAAATGGCTCAACGTGCGCAGTCCTAATTTTTGCGCCATTTCACTGTGTGATTGCTGAGGCATGCTATGGCTTTGCGCTAATTCATCGAGCACTTTTAGCAAAAATTGCTGTACTTTATCTCGTCTTGGCGATGACAGTTGCGGCTGTGGAGATTGTTTTGCAAGCCAGTTGCTAAATATATTAGTTGTTTTGTTGTCGGTTAAATCATCAAAATAGAGATTAATCCAACGATCCAGTTTTACAGTAATCGGACGTAACTGCCACTGCGTGCTATCGCGCTCAATACGAGCCACAATGAGCTGTGGCAATTGCTGCTTAAATAGCATCATATTATTGATCGCATGGTGTGCCAGCTCGCTATAAGGCAAGCTAAAAAAGATCGTATTGTGCTGTTTATCTTGATAGCTAAGCCGCATACATTGCGTGGCTTCATCAAATGTGTGTTGATGACTATAACTTGGCGCAAAACATACATAGTCGTTTTGCCAATCAATCAGTGTTATATCATCGATGAATTGTGGATTTAGTGATTGTTCGCTTGGTTCAACATAGGTCTTTTTAAGTTGGCGAAGCCGCTGCCAGCCATTGAGCTGAGCGTTTGAAATACGTTGTGTTTGCCCAAACCAATTGCTGCCAGAAGGCGCACCTTCAAGTAATTGGTTTGCTTGCCAGATTTGGCTATAGTTAAGTGTTTGCTCGGTTGTTGTGCGACTTTCGGCAAGCGTAATAAAGCGGCCGTATTCGTCTTGTAAAACCAACGTCAATCCATGTGCGCCACTGCTACGACGCCACGGATAACCGCCTAAACATAACAACTGCTGTGGAGGACAAATATGTTCAGCATCTTGCGTTTGTGTTTGCTCTTGGCGTTCAAGCATCACCAAAACGTGTGCTAGTTCAAGCAAAACAGTGCGTTTGTCTCGCAGATGTTCACCACTAAGATAGCGTGCGAGTGTGCCGCATAAACGTTTTAGTGGTGCAATGTTAAAGCCTGCCTTTTCCATCGGGATCTGCAGTAATTCAATAGTGAGCAGTGATTCACTGCGCAGTTGCGCTAAGGGTACTCCTGCAAGCATAATGAGTTCAGCGTAGCATGCCTGCTTAAGCTGCGTTTGTGTTTGGTTTAATAGTGTTTTTTGGTGCTCTTGTTCTAGTTGCAACCAGTCGGGCCATTGCAGCATTTCACCTTGTTGCTCAAGCCACAAGTAAACGCCCAGTAGTGCGTATGCTTGGCTATCTTCATTGCAGATAATATCATTAATTGTGGTTACGTTAGTAAAATGGAGCGTGTGCTCCTTGATAGTAATGCAAACCTGCGCGCCTTGTTGCACGATGTCAGCTTGCCAACGACGCTGAACTTGACGATAAAGCTGGCGTATTTTTACTTTGCCAGCACTGGCTAATAACGTATTAGTATCGATTTGCGGCACTTCATTTTCTTCAATCGTTGCTGCAGATACTGGCGATTGTTGCCAAGCAAATATGCTGGCTGCAATGATATGCTTACAAATACCATTTGCGGCGCAATCACATTGGCTATTATTAGGATTATGTAAATCCAGTACACCTTGCTGGCCTTCGAATGTAAACTGAATTGGCGAAGCGCCACTTATATGTGGGCTGGATTTATCGAGCGCTTTTTGTGCTCGGCGGACTAACCCCGCACTGGCGAGGGTTTCAAAAATACTGATATCCATTATTGTTTTATGCTCATGCTGCTCATTTTTGTAATCCCATCGTGGATGCTAGCCAACTTGCAAAGTGGTCAGGCGTTAATGAAGCAATCTGCATTTTCATACGGCTAAGTTTGGCTGTTGCGTTAGTATCATAAAAAGGCATTGATTCTGGGCTCAATGCGGTCATGCCTAACATTGTCACCCCACTATCAATAAGATGCTGAGCTTGTTGAAACATTGCTTGCTCAGGGCCACCTTCACAAAAATCAGACACGGTAGCAATAATGGTACGCGAAGGAGTCTCGATTAGCTGCTCACAGTATTGCCATGCTTTAGCAATTAAAGTGCCACCACCAAGTTGAGTCGAGAGCAATACTTTTACGGGATCATCAGCTTGCTCGGAAAGATCAACAACTTGTGTATCAAACACCACCAGCGAGAGTTTTATACAGGGGAGTTGTTTTAAAATACCAGCGATCACCGCTGAATACACCATAGAACTGGACATAGAGCCTGATTGGTCGATACATAAAACAACGTGCCAAGGCAATTGTGGTTGCTGGCGAGCATGAAAGTAAATGCGCTCAAATAGCACGCGTTTGCCATCAAAGTGTTTAAGGTTCTTGCGAATACTTGTTTGCCAATCTAAGTTAGCAAGTCGTTTTTGTGGACTGTGCGCTTGGCGATTTAGCTTACCATTGAGCTTGTTATTAAACAGTGGTCGTAATTGCTTTAGCAAATCCTCTACTACAGTTGTAATGATTTGTTGCACTTGCTGCTGTAATTTAGGGTTGGTATGCGCTGAAATACTCATTAATTGCTTTAACAACCCCATAGAGGGTGAAATATTTTGTAGTACTCGTGGTTCTTCTAATAGCTGCTTAAGATTAAAGCGCTCTAATGCTTGATGTTGCAAGGTGTCATTAACACTTTTAGGAAACAGCTTTTCAGCGTTATCGAGCCACTGTACTACCGATGGCTGGCTTGCTTCTAAGCCCCCCGATATTTGAAAACCTCGCTCTTTTAAACCCTGTTGATAAAGTTGCTCAAGGACTTGGTCTTGTTGATTTTGCTCACTTGATAAACTGGTATCGAGTGATTCAGCATAGCGCCCTAATACTAAACGCCAGCGCTGTTTTAGCGAGTAGTCCATGCACTTAATCCTTGTTCAAGCAGTTGCTGTTGTAATTGTTTATCTAATAACATTGCTTGGTTTACATCATGCTCGCTGATATCTTCATTGAGCCAATTTAATTGCTGTTGCCATTGATTAAGTGTACCGAGTTGCTGGCTAATACCATCAATTTCCCGTGCATCTTTATCGCAAAATAGCCCACGTAATTGTGGTAACTGCTCAACAAACTGCTCATCATCGAGTTGCTCAATACTGTGATTGAGTAATGACAATAGCCCGTTTTGATGATTGAGCCAATGGGGTACAACCGTCAGCAGTGTGCGCAAAATAGTGAAACGGTCGCCGCTATAGCGTTGTAGTTCATTTAATAAAGAGGCAGGGTCTAACTCATCTAAGTCTACAGCCAACGCTTTAAGCGCAAACCAAAGGGTAGGGGTGTGTTCATTGTGTTCTATTAGCCAGTGTAAACGCTCACGCCAAGGTTGTTTAAGTACATCCATTTGTTGGCGTGCAATAGCTTGTAATGACAACAGTACTTGTTGCGCTTCATCTTCAGGTAGTTGATTTAACGAGGGCAAGTGAAAGCTTAATTGACGCCACAACGGTGTAATTAATGCGTTGAGTTGCTGGTGGTAGTCATTAAAAAGCGGGTGCTTACTGGTGCGATATAACTTAATGAAGCTATCTGATAGTATTTTTATGGTACTGCAATCGTTTATTTCACGGGTTATTGCAACTGAGTTAAATTGATATTGCACGCCTAATTGAAGTGACAGTATTAATTTATCAAGCATTTGTGGCAAATCGCTTTCACTTTGTTGCGCCAAGCGATGCTGTACAACTGTTTTGAGAGTGCCGCCTAAAGTACTTAATTCAATTAATGCCACTTCTACTGAAGGGGTCCAATGGTAGCGCCAGCTCTCATGCTTTGCGGCTGTATGAATATTATAAAAGGCATGCATGCTTTGTTCGTATTGGCAAAAGCCGATGTCTAAAAATAGTAATTGGCTCAATAGTTGGCGGCGCTGGCGTTGCCGCTCGGTTAATTCATATAAAGAAAAATGGCTACGATTAACTGTACCAATTGTCAGCTGTACATGTTTGCAATGGGCTAATACATCGTCGACTAATGGCAAATTACGTTGATTTGCTGGTAGTTGTCCCATGTTTTCGCCACGCAACAGCTGCTGCCAAGGTCGATAGTCGCGCGAGCTACTTTGTTGTTTAAACTGGCAACTTCCTAAAGAATCGAGTAGATCATAGCAACCAGCGCGCACAATTCCCCGCAACTGACAGAGCTGACTTAAGTGCTCAAAAACATTTTGTTTAGCTATAAGCGTTAACTTAGGCATTTGTGCTAATAAATACAGTAGCCAATCACTGGCTGATAATGAACGTTGTTCAAACAGCCAACGGCAAAACGCAGGGTAGGGCATTCCCGCTTGGTAGCCTTGATGAGCATCAAGTAAAGAATCGCTGTAACGGATCACAAAACTATCCTCAGTACTTTTACGAATAGAAGTTGATTCTTGCTCGTAATCAAACAGTGCACTGGTATGGAAACCGCCGGTCATTACCGCGATGCGTTGATAATCATGACTAGCTGTGCGAATGCAGGCACGCATTTGTTTCTCGCGGTCTAGATCGCCTAGTTGCTGCAAACTTTTTTGATCATAATAAAGGCGGCTAGCAGCACAAAATAGTAATACTTGCTCAAAAAAATCATTCGCACTTTCAAAATTTTGTAGCTCAAATAAGCGCAGCCAAAGCTCATCGGCATCACGGCAACCCATGGTTTGTTGTAGCTGACGACTATAGCTTGAGCTTAAAATACGGGCATCGCTGTAGCGATCAAGTGGTTCTTCTTGCTGCTCGTCAGTGCTGTCTAAGTCAATAAATTGTACTGGCACGTGGTTGTCGCCAGCCCAGCGCAGTGCTTGCCACTCAGGGCTATTTTCAGCGAAAGGAAAATAGCTTTGCTGTTGATAAACTGCAATCGGTGGCACCACATGCTTGTTTTGCAATAGGCCAAGGTGTTGCCCAAAACTGTGCGGTGCTTCAATCAATACAACATCTGGTTGCCAAGCGTTTAATTGAGCTAAAGCAAAATGCGCACAAGCAGGGCTGTGATGACGCACAGGTAACCAACGTACTTTTTCATCATGTAAATAACGTTGGCTGAGCTTTGCTAATGCTTGGCTAAAGCCGTTGTTATCTGGTGTTATTTCATCCACAACGCTTTACCTGCATCAAAAAAAGCACGCCACTCTTTGCGTTCACGTACAACAGCATCAAGATAGTGAGCCAATTTTTTAATGTCATCGGGTTTATCTTTAATCAAGATGCCGTGCATCTGTTGTACTAACTGCTCAGCACTCATGGGTTGATGCCAATAGAGGCTATGTAAGGCACAAGAATGCACAATATTGACCGCTTCGGCAGTTGATAAAGTAGCATCTAAAGATTGTGCACCAAGGTTGTTACGCAAGTCATGAAATACCTGTACTAATAACTGTACTAACTCTTCATTAATTTGTGGTTGCTGTGCTTCGTTAATAAAGCGGGCATTGACCTGAGATAAAATAAGCTCTTGCTCTAGTTTTACATCATTAAGTACTGGCACTGTTTCAAAATTAAAGCGACGTTTAAGGGCGCTCGACATCTCATTTACGCCGCGATCGAGTAAGTTGGCGGTGGCAATTACATTAAATCCCGGTTTGGCTTGAATGGCGATCCCCAGCTCTGGGATGGTGAGTGTTTTTTCCGACATTAAGGAAATAAGCACATCTTGGATTTCCTGCGGGCAGCGAGTGATCTCTTCAATACGAACTAATTTACCTTGCTCCATAGCAGTATAAATAGGACTTTTTAGTAGCGCATCAAAGCTTGGGCCATTGGCTAGCAGCATGGCAAAATTCCAACTATATTTAACTTGCTCCTCAGTCGTCCCCGCAGTACCTTGGATCAATAACTCGCTGGTGCCACTTATCGCCGCCGCGAGTAGCTCTGACAACATTGATTTTGCAGTACCTGGTTCGCCAACCATCATCAGGCCATTGTTGCCCATTAGGCTGACAATCGCACGTTCAACAAGTGCATCATCACCATAATATTTACGGCTGATATTGTGCTGTTTATCGCCACAAATAAAGCGTTTTACGGCACTTGCTGAAAGCTGCCAGCCGCTCGGGCGAGCACCACTATCAGTGGCAATGAGCTGTGCTAATTCAACTTGATAGCGTTGTTCGGCGCGAGCACGAATAATCTGTTCATTCATTAGGTACGTCCTTTACTACAGTTCTGACTGTATATAGCGTTCTTTGCCAGAGTCAGGGCAAACAACGAAGTATAAATAACTTTGTTACCACGGTAATTTTGATAGCCAATTAGGATCTGCATGGCATTTTTTTGCAACATGTTGATAATCCAGTGCGATAGCGTTGAGTAGATTTGCTGGCGCTTGCGCAAGTGGTATCGTTTTATAGCGATTACGCGTGCGAGAACCTTGAATTTGCTGCAATATTTTGCAGCCATAAATGGCAACGGGTTCATTTTCCTCTGGTAAATAGTTACCACTAAACTCAAATTGAATGCGAAGTCCTACCTGCTCAAATGATTTTTCGTAGTAATTAAAAAACGCCCCATCTTCTGTTTCACCGCGTTGATAACCGAGTTTGGTGAGTAAACCGCGCAGAGTAAAAGCATCACTCATAAGGCCCAAATGATGCTCCAATGAAATTTGCTTAGGTGTAACACTAATATCAGCGGATTTGAGCTGCTCAAAAAGTGGCTTTATTTTGTAATCTTTTAAGTGTAGCTGCCATGCTTTAAGGGCGGCTTTATCAAGCTGATTAGCACTGAGCAAACGGATACTTGCACCCGATGTTAGCGTAACCTCTTCATCATTTACATCGACTAAACTACCATCTTCAGTCGGGCGAAAGGTATGCCAATCATTATCAAGTTGTACTTGCCATAAGGTGCGTTGTAGTAAGCGAAACATCACCGGATGTTGGTGTAAATATTCATGCCACTCATCAACAGGCCAGTGACGCTCGGTGATCATGGCAGCATATAGGCGGGCATGTTGTTGTTCAATCACTTGCTTTAGCTCTTTTTTACAACCACTAAACCATTTTTTAGTTTGGTTGATCTGCTCTTCGCTATCCTCTTTGCGTGGTTGTGGCAGCGATTTAATCACCTTGCCTTCTTCGTTTAGTAATTGCAGCTTAAGTGAGTCGCTCAGTTGCAGTTGTAAAGCGCGATTGCCAAAGCTAAACGGTGTTGGATCTTGTATATGCTCTAAGCCCGCGGTTTGGATGGTGCGATCTGCCAATTCATCAGTCGTCCAGCTGTTACGCTTTGCAATTTGGCCAACTAACTCGCGCGCCAACGCTTGTATTGATTGGGTACGATGTTGGCGGGCTATCGACAGCATAAATTGAATAATCACCGTATCGTTAATGTGGGCAAGAGCGCTGATCATCGCCTCTATTTGTGTACGGCGCAGATAGTGTTTTTTCATATACGGCTGGATCAGTGCTAGCAACGCTTGGGGATTACCACCATTGATTAATGCCAGTAAGCCTTTTTCTTTAATAGCCGAGCCATGCAATTGAGATTTATATAAGTTGTAACATGCATTGTAAGCATCGAGTAATGTGCGTGTAGCGTATTCTTGGCCCCAATCATATTGCGCTAAATCTTGGTACCTGTTGTACTCGCGTTGCTTATTCGCTTGCGCATAGTCATGCGCCTGTTGATCAGAAGGGGCAAGCGTATCTTGACTTATAAAAGCTGATAATAAAAAGTGGCCTAGGCGAGCCTGACTGTCATCATCGAGTAGTGATAAATATAACCTTAATAGGTTGCTCCCTTGGGGTTGTTTAAGCTTTACGGCTAACACACACCACCAATAGATAATGCTTGGCTCCACAGGGTCGCCATGACGAAAGTGGCAGGTGGGTAACATCGCTTGTTGTAGCCAGGCCATATGTTTAGGGGCTGCTTTTTTGAGCCCTGTAGCTGCTTCTTCAGCTAAAATAGCGGGGGTGATGAAATAGCTAATATCACCGCCGCATTGTTGTAGCGCATCCAATAATTGGTTACGAGTAGTGGTATCTTTTTCTGTGGTGATCGCGTCTTGCAGTGCGGGCTTCGCATCAGGGTGTTGCAGGTGAGTTAACCACTGTGCAGTGAGGCTGCGGGTTTCTTTATTGCTTGATGCTAAACCTGTCGTTATTTTTTCAATGAGCAATTCATGCTGCTGCACGGCGTATTGCGCTAACTTGCGCACTTGTTTGCGATTATCAAAGGCGAGTTGATATATGCGTTCGAGCCAATAGGGGGGTATCGCTGGAAAATCAGCTAATAAAGCCAAGGCTTGTTCAGTAATGCGCGTGCTATCGATACGATCATTGAGAAGTGACTCAATGATCCATGAGTCGGTACTTGAACTAAATGTTGCGCTGCTCAGTTGGCCATCAAGTGCTAGCGTCATCGTTTGTGGATAGTGCGCAAATAGCGGCCATATTTCAAATGACTCTAAAGCTATCGGGAGGCTGCCACTAGGTTCATGTCTAATATCAAGGATGTAATTAGTTAAATCGCTAGGGCTAATACCAAAAGGGTGCAGTACTGGCTGTAACTGGCGTATATCTTTGATATCACGTTGGATCAATTTACTAGGGTGAGGCTCTTCGAGTACCGTTGAAAGCCCATAAAATAAACCAGTAGCTAATAGGAAAAAGTGCACTAGTTGAGCATCACTTTGGTTCATCAGTTTAGCTTCGCCAATAATTTGGGCTGCGTATTTATTATCAACTAGCCTATAAATAATATCGTAGCCGGGCTGTGTTTGTATTTGGCGTTGCTGTAGTTGCGCAAGCGCTTGGGCAAGTTGTTCTGGCGTAAGTGAGCGCAGCCCTTGTAAGTCGTCACGATCAGATGCCAAACGTTGCTGCCTTTGGTGACAATTTTGCGGATAATCCAAAAGTGCTTGCTGCGCCGTTGCAATTTCTTGTTCCGCTTTGGCTATTTCAGTGCTTAACACTTGCTGGCAAACATCAAGCCAACGCTCTGGAAAATCATGGCTGATAGAAAGGGGGGGGAGGCTTGGCAGTGGCCAATCAAAATACTGACTTTTTTGTATCAGCTGATATTCATGCTGTGCTTGTGTGATCTGTTGCTGCAACACGTTACTTTTTGTTTCACTTAGCCATTGAGTTAAAAGTGGTTGCGCTGCATCATAACGGCTAATAAGCTTAATCCAATGGGCTTGGGTGGTGGTGTTAGCACTTTGATAGTGTTTTTTAAGGTAGTTGACCCACATTGCTGTATCAAGGCGTGTGAAGGCAAGCGCCGCCGCCTGACGTACTTTGTTGGTGGAATCATCCGCTAATGTCATTACTAGCGGTAGTAAGGTGTTGGGTAGTTCACAGTACTTTGTCAGTTGACAACAGAAAATGTAACGACCTTCGCTATGAAGTTGTTGTAGCTGTTGGTCGAAATCAGGCTTGTTGCTGACACTTAGCCAGTTGGTATGTGCGAGTAAATATTGGGCATACTCTGCTGGAACATACTTGTTATTACGCTCTAATATAAAAGCATCAATATACCAGCTAGGTAATTGATATACTCTTAATAATTCCAGCAGTGTGTGTCGATTGGGTAATTGCTCTACAGATGACGCTGTATGCGTTTTAAATTGTCTGTTCAGGAAGTTTAGAAGATAGGCAAACCAGTTATCAAAGCTCGAAAGTACATGGCTAAACGCATCAAAATAGGGCTCGTTAAAACAAGCAACGACTAAACCTAAGCGATGCAAAAAGTCCAGTTGCTGGCTTTGAGTAGACATGAGTACTTGCCACATCGCTTCTGCTGCTTCCCAGTCATAGCAACCAGGTGCCTGTTTACTTTTTGTATCGGGAAGCTGTGCTAAAGTAGTTAAACAACGGGGATTTCCCCCATGTAATAAGTAATGTGTAACGTTATGAGCGAGACCTGATTCTGCTATTTCATAGCCTTTACAGGCAAGAGTTAATAGTTCAGCAATGTCTGTGTTCGGAGGCGTGTTTAACGTATTAAGCATAAAACGTCCTTGCTAGATAGATCATCTTGATTTCTAAACGCTGGCCATCGTTAATGTGGCCAGCATTTACTGTTATAGCGGCTAATTAAAAGGTAGCTTTTGCTGCCACAGTGGATCTGCATGACACTTTTTCGCCACCTCTTCGTAATCCAAGGCGATAGCGTTACGCAGATTAGCAGGGACTTGAGTAAGCGGTAATGCATCATAGCGGTTCCAGCCACGTGCTTTTGGATTAAATTGCCATACTGTGATGCTATAAATAGCTGCAGAAACATTCTCTTCGGGGACACAGTTACCACTGAAGTCAAATTGAACTCTAAGTCCTAATTGATCAAACAGTTTATAGTAATGATCAAAAAATCCTGCGTCTTCAGGGTCGCCTTGCTTGTAGTCTTTTTTGGTCAATAAGCTGCGTAGTGTGAAGGTATCAGTCATCAAGCCTTTATGATGATCCAATGCTAACTGTTCTGCAGTTATATTTACTTCAAGCGACTTGAGTTGCTCAAACAGCGGTTTAATTTTGTAATCTTTTAAGTGGGCCTGCCAAGCTTGGCTTGCTTCACTATTGAGTTGATTACCACTTAGCAAGCGGATAGTGGCCTGGGCTGGTAATTCAATTTCATCATCTTCTGTATCAATGAGTGCGCCATCTTCTGTGGGGCGAAAACTGTGCCAACCATCATCAAGCTGTACTTGCCAAAGCGTACGTTGCAGTAAACGAAACATGATAGGATGCTGATGTAAATATTCTTGCCAGTCGCTTGCAGGCCAATGACGCTCAGTAACCATAGACTCATATAGACGACTAGTTTGTTGCGTTATTACCTGTTTTAGCTCTTTTTTACAGCTGCTAAACCATTTTTTAGTTTCGCTGATGGCTGCATCGTCATCATCTTTACGCGCTTGCGGCAGTGACTTAAGCACCTTGCCTTCTTCGTTGAGTAGTTGAAATTTAAGATCATCGCTTAGCTGGAGTTGCAGCGTACGCTGACCTAAATTAAAAGGTGTTGGCCCTTGCGTGTTTTCAAAGCCTGCAGTTTGAATAGTACGATCGCCTAGTTCATCGGTCGTCCAGCCGTTTCGCTGGGCAATTTTATCAACTAACTGACGTGTTAACTCTTGGATTGATTTGGTGCGGTAACGTCGCGATAACGACAGCATAAATTGAATAATTATCGGATCATTAATATTGGCGATAGCACTCAATATTGCTTCAATCTGCGCACGACGTACATAATACTGCTTCATGTAGGGTTGTAGTAGGGCTAAAAGCTCATTCGGTTTACCGCCAATAATTAAGGCGAGCAAACCTTTTTCTTTAATAGCACTACCTAATAGCTCTGACTTTTTCTGTTTGTAACACGCATTATATGCATCTTCCAAAGTATGCGTTTTGTACTGTTTCCCCCATTCACTTTGAGCCCAACGTTGATACATATCAAATTCTTGCTGCTTATGAGCTTGGGCGTATTCATGCGCTTGTTGCTCGGTGGGGCAAAGTGTATCTTGGGTGATAAATGCTGATAATAAACAGTGAGCGAGTTGTGCTTGGCTATTATCATCAAGCAGTGATAAATACAAATGTAGCAAGTTACTGCCTTCAGGCTGTTTTAGTTTAACGGCGAGCACACACCACCAATAAATAATATCAGTGTCGACTGCTTCACCATTAACAAATTTACAGCTAGGTAGCCTATCTCGTTGCAGCCAAAGCATATTTTTAGGCACTGCTTTTTGAAGCCCTGCTGCTGCTTCTTCAGCCAATGCGGTTGGTGAGGTAAATTCACTAATATCGCCGCCACATTGCTGCAAGGCATCTAACATTTGCGCACGAATTGCGGTATCTTTTTCTTTTCTAATTGCTTGTTGTAGTGCTGGTTGGGCATCACTGAGCGCCAGTGTTTGCAGCCATTTTGCTGCAATACTGCGAGTATCATTGCCGCTTGATAGTAATTCTTTGCTGACTCGCTCAACAACGATGCCATGCTTTTGTGCGGTCGCTTGTGCCGTGAAGCGCACTGATTTTCGACTATCAAACGCTAATTGATAGATGCGTTGTAACCAATGGGGAGGAAGTTTAGGAAAATCAGCTAATAAAGCCAGTGTCTGGTTGATAACCATATAGTTATCATAGTTATCCTTGGAGTCGAGGCGATCGATAATCGTTGGCTTTGTGTCATCTCCTTGCTGGATGAGCTTTGTGTATAGGCCATCAAGTGCGTAATCTATTGTTTCTGGGTACTCGGCGAATAAGGGCCACACATCAATTGATTCTAACGCCAATGGGCGAGTACCCAACTCTTCACCATGGGAACTTACAAGTATGTTCGTTAAGTCACAAACGCTAAAATTAAATTCTGCTAGTAAAGGCAGTAATTGGCGAACATCGCTAAGATTCTCTTGCAGTAATTTGCTCGTATTGGCTGCATTTAACAGATTATTAATGTGCCATCTGCCAATTTTCTGCAGTTGAAAAAAATGTGCTATTGCAATGTTTGGCTGTTTGAGTAATTTAGCTTCATCGATAATGTCATAAAAGATGTCATTACCAAGCTTTTGACCTTGTTCTAGAGCGTTTAAAGCTTGAACAACATCATCTTTAGTGATCGTTTTATATACCGCAAGCTCTTCTTTTTCACGCTCTATCGCCTTTGCCCAGTAGCTGCCGGGTGCTTCGGGCTTGCTGTTTTTTATATATCGTTCAGAACGCGCAATTAGCTTTTCTAAGCTGTGCATGCAGTCTTCAACCCAATGCGCTGGAAACTCACCGTGAAAGTTCACGTTTGTGTATGCAGGCAACTGCCAATCAAAGTTGTCGCTTTGCTGCTTTAACTGATATTGCTCAATGGCGAGTGTAAGTTTAGTGTGTACTGATGCTGTTTTTTCAGTGGCTTGCCATGTTTCAAGTAATGTTAATGCATTACTACACTCAACCACACTGCTTATCCAGTGAGTTCGTGTGCTTGCATTAGCCTTTTCATAATGTTCAGAGAAAAACTCAAGGCATTGTGCATCATCGATTTTACGGATCACACTGTTCGCTGACAGACGTACTTGATTGGACTTATCAGCGCTAAGCTGTGCTAAAAACGGTAATAACGAAGTTGGAATTACCGGCTGCTTAAGTAGAAACTGGCAAAGCGTATTACGACCGCTGGCGTCGATTTTTTGTAGTTGTTGGCATTTTTCAGGTGTTGAACAAATCGTTATCCAATCACTATTTGCTAGCAAATGATCTGGATAGATAAGGCCTCTTTGTGCATAGGAGCGCTCAAGAATATAGGCATCAATATACCATAGGGGTTGGTCATACGTTTCTAGCAGCGTAAGCAGTTCATCACGACTAGGGAATTGAGTTGCCTTGGTGTCATATTCAAAATCAGTGTGTTGGTTAAAATAAAACAGTAAGAAGGCAAACCAGCCTGTTAGTTTAGACTCCATATGATTTAAATAGTGATGCTTTGCAATCGCCTCTGTTACTAAACCTAAATGATGTAAAAAGTCGTTTTGATGGCCTGTAGCTGACTTTAAAACATGCTGCATGGCTACTAAAGAGCGTCTATCATACTCGCCATTATTATTTACCGAGTAGTGGCCTGGCAGTTGCGAATGGCGCGAATTAGGTAGTTGATTTAATATGTTAAGACAATCAGCTCCTTCTCCTGTTACTAAGTAATGAGCAACCTTAGCGGCTAAGCCTGTTTGCGTATGGTTATAGCCTTGGCAAGCAACTATTAATAAATCTTTGATGGTTATTTGTTTATCTTCACCGAAAAGCTTACTAGTAAATTTTTTGAACATAGTACTTCCTTGATTATTCAAAGTTGTGGTGATTATTGACTCTTTTTATCGGTTATCTATGAGCAATATTTGTAAAAACACAGCAAACATTACTTATCCCCACTCTATAAAACAAGACAAATTATGATTTACGAGATCAAGTTTTGTTTTTTAATTTTTGCGCATGTAACACGTTAAGATATTTACGTAGGTTTAAACTAAGCCAATATAGGGTTAGCGTGTTCTAAAATGTTACATGCCCAAAAAGTGACAACGGTTATTCTTTTAACCACTGTGCAACTTGTTTTGTATAATAACTCACTATTAAGTCAGCGCCTGCACGTTTGAAGCCGGTCAGTGTTTCAAATACCACTTTTTTTTCATCAAGGGCACCTGCTAAAGCTGCAAATTTAATAGCGGCATACTCACCACCAACTTGGTAGGCAGCTAAAGGTAAGTTTGTTTTCTCTCTCAAGCTGCTAAGGACATCAAGATAGGGCGTGCCTGGTTTCACCATTAGAATATCAGCGCCTTCTTGTTCATCAAGAAGGGCTTCTTGAAGCGCTTGACGAATATTTGCGTAATCCATTTGATAGCCTTTGCGATCACCGCTTAATTCACAATCAACAGCAGCTCTAAATGGACCATAGAAAGATGAAGCAAATTTAATGGCGTGAGCTAAAATGGCAACATGTTCAAACCCTGCATTATCAAGGCCTTCTCGAATAGCTTTAACTTGACCATCCATCATCGCAGATGGGGCTAGCATATCGGCACCTGCTTTTGCTGCGCACACACTCTGCTTTACAAGATTAGCAACAGTTTCGTCGTTACAAACTTGATTATCTTCAACAACGCCACAGTGTCCATGATCTGTATATTCACAAAAACAAATGTCGGGTATTACCATCATCTCGGGGCATGTTTGTTTGATTGTTTTAATCATACGTGCCAGTAAACCATCATCGTGCCATGTATCACTGCCAACACTGTCTTTATGATGCGATATGCCAAAAGGCATAACATACTGAATTCCTAATCTATGCAGTTCAGTAATTTCTTGGGCTAATGCATGTTCAGGAATGCGCTGTATACCAGGCATAGTGGATATTTCTAGACTTTCAGTTAACGACTCTTCGATAAAAATAGGATGGATAAGATCGCCAATATTAAAATCAAATTCGCGTACTAACTGTCGCATTGCGTCACTGTGGCGAAGCCTGCGCATGCGTCTTGATAAATTAGGTGTACTCATTGCTATATGCCTTACTGAGCTGAGTATAACGAGATGTTTATAATATCATTTTTATCACTGTAAACGATATGCGTTAAATCAATATTAAAGGCGTGTTCATGATAGTAAGCTTTTTCTTTATTTGTAATAAATAAACTGTAATTACTAGGTTACCGGTGTAGAAGTCGCTGGTGGGGTTTGCTGTTCTTTATTGTTATCGCTGCCACCACAGGCGACTAAACTCATGGATAAAACGGCTGATGCAACTAAACGTGCTATTTTATTCCTAATAGATCAAATGCTTGGGAAGCTGTTAGGCTGGTTATTTTAGTTAAGCAGCAGTGTCCTTCTTGTGCTAAGTGCTGCGTTACTCTGCGAGCTAACTCTATGTTAGTCAGCGGTGTTGCAAGGTTAAATGCTAAATCAAAATATTCGCCTTGTTTATTCAATATCACACAGTGTTGCTGTTGTTCAGCGGTTAAACTGTGTAGATAGTCATTTAAATCCCGTTGTTCATTAATAATTTCTAGCTCGTTGTCACTACATATCAAGTAAGGGAAGTAAGTATGCATGTATTTATTGTCCTGTATCAAATAGCGCGAGCAATATAATAATATAATTATAGTTCGTATTATACTAAGGACGAATATTATGAAACAAACTCGCCACCCTCAACAGGTATCAGATATCTTTTCAAGGAAATTAGTATGTTGTTCCACCGATACCTCTTTAGTTGATGCTGTACGGTTGATGCAGGTTCATAATATAAGTGCAATTTTTATAAAAAAACGGCAAGAAATCGTTGGTATTTGGACTGAAGCAGATTGCATTAAACTAGATTTTACTGACAGCAACCTTAAACATATTGAAATTCAAAGCGTAATGAGTAGCCCGGTATTGAAAATCTCCTGTCAGCAATTACTGTGTGATGCCGCGCTTATTTTTTATCAACACAGTGTTCGTCATTTATTAGTTGTGGATGATGATGAGCTACCATGCGGCGTTATTAGTATTAGTGATATTGTACGTAATCAAGGGCTTGATCACTATTTACAATTTAGACCAATCAAAGAGCAATATCATAAAGATGTATTAGTGGTACCTAGTTATTTGACGCTCAGTGAAGGCGTTGAAATGATGCGCGAGCGAACCGCCCAAGTTATTTTAGTGTATAACCAGCAGCAAGACGAACATGGCATTATCACCCAGCGAGATTTACTGCATTTGATCGTCGAACCCGATAGTAATGCGTCATGTTGGAGTTTTGCAAGTCGGCCCTTGTATCGGGTAAGCTCAAAAAGCAGTTTATTCGATGCATATCGGTTAATGTCTACTAACAATGTACGCCATTTAGTGGTCAGTGACGATTTGGAGATTAAAGGGGTGCTCGCCATTGAGCATCTTGTTAATGAAATAGAAAGCGCTTATTGCAGTGATCTTGAAAAAGTACTTGAACAACGTGATATGGATCTTCAGCATTCACAGCGTAATTTGTATCTCGCGAATAAAATAATTGATGCGTCACTTGATGGCATTATGATCACCCAACAAGATGGTGTGATCATGCAAGTTAATCCTGCTTTTACCGCCCTTACTGGCTATCAAGAATATGAAGTGGTCGGCAAACACCCTAGAATTCTAAGCTCCGGAAAGCACGGTAAAAATTTCTACGTAAAAATGTGGCAATCCATTACCCAAACTGGTGTGTGGCAAGGGGAAATATGCAATCGTAAAAAAAATGGTGATTTGTATGTTGAATGGCTAACTATTATTGCTATCCGCGAGCCAAATGATGATGAGCTAGTGTATGCGGCGATTTTTAGCGATATCACTGAACGTAAAACTGCAGAAGACAAAATCGTTCAGTTAGCTTATTTTGATGAGCTAACTGGCTTGCCTAATAGGCGCTTATTTAATGACAGGTTAACTATGGCATTAGCTGCTGCACATCGTAATAATGACATGTTAGCAGTGATGTTTATTGACCTAGATCGGTTTAAGGAAATCAATGATAGCTTAGGGCATAGCGCTGGGGATGAGTTATTAAAAATGGTGGCAATACGGCTGCAAAACGTATTATGTGAAGGTGATACTTTAGCACGTTTAGGTGGCGACGAATTTGTGGTGCTGTGCGAGATTGAAGACATTAGCGCTGTGATTAGTTTAGCCGATCAAATTTTAAATAACTTAAACACTCCTTTTCAGCTCGAAGGGCTTGAGGTAGGCGCGACAGCATCAATCGGTGCAGCGGTCTATCCTGATGATGGTCTCGATAGTGAAACTTTACTAAAACATGCTGATATTGCCATGTATCGCTCTAAAGAAGTGGGTAGAAACTCATTTCAGTTATTTAAAGCATCGATGAATGCACGCTCTTTAGAGCGCTTGGCGATGATGAGCCGGTTTCAATATGCGCTCGAAAATGATGAATTTGAACTATATTTTCAGCCTAAACAGTGTTTAAGAAGTAAAGCTATCAAAGGTGTTGAAGCACTCTTACGTTGGCAAGATCCCGCGCTTGGCATAATATCGCCTGCACAGTTTATTCCATTGGCGGAAGAACTCGGTCTAATTGTAAAGCTGGATCTCTGGGTGCTCAATAATGCAGGCATGCAATTGGCATTATGGCAACAACAAGGAATAACGGCTGGTCGGTTGGCAATTAATATCTCAGCTTGCCATCTTAGTCAGGGAAGTTTATCAAGTAACGTTGAAAAAATGCTCCAGCGCTATAATTTATCGGGAAATTGTCTTGAAATAGAGTTAACTGAAAGTAGTTTTATTAGCTCGTTTAGTCAGGCGAAAAGAGAGTTGTGGCAACTTAAAAAAATGGGCATACAGATTGCGCTAGATGACTTTGGTACCGGCTATTCGGCACTGAGTTACCTTACAAAATTACCCATAGATACATTAAAGATAGATGCCAGCTTTATTGCTAAAGTACCCGATGAATACGGTAATAGTGAGATTGTTGCCGCGATAGTGGCAATGGCGAATAGTCTTAATTTACAAGTTATCGCTGAAGGGGTTGAAAAGCTTGCCCAGTATAGTTACTTATTGGATTTAGGCTGCGATGTGATCCAAGGCTATTACTATTGCCGCCCGTTAACGCAGCGGCAATGGTTTGAATTTTATCAGCTGCAAAATCAACCTACGGTGATATCGTAAGAAGTAAATTTACGAATGTTGATAACGCCAGTATCAAAGATCAAGTACTGGCCTTTAATACCGTTTAAAATACCACTGACGACCGGTTCTTTATCAAAATTAAATGAACTGATTTTGGTTGGGTAGGTAGTAACTGGAAACTCTAATTCAACCACTTCTTCATCAAGTTGTTCTATCGCTGTAGCACCAAAGAGCTCTGCAAGTTCATTTAGTTTATCGGCAATTTGTGGAATAAGTTCTGCCGCAGCAGCTTTTAAATCAAGGACATCGCTTTGTCCTTTGAGCATATTACGCCAATTGGTTTTATCGGCAATAAATTGTGCTAAGGCAACTTCAACTAATCCTGATTGTAAGCGCGTTTGTACTTTGAATATTGGCAGTGCTTGCGTTGCACCTTGGTCAATCCAGCGGGTTGGAATTTGTGTATGACGGGTGATCCCCACTTTCAGCCCTGACGTGTTCGCAAGATAGACATAATGTGGGATCATACAGTTTTCTTCGCCCCACTGTGGCTCACGACAAGTACCTTGGTCAAAGTGACATGTTTCAGGTTTCATAATGCACATATCGCAGCTAGCAAGCTTACGCATACATACAAAACAATGACCTTGCGAGTAACTTTTTTTGGTTTTTTTACCGCAGCTAGAACATACAATAGCGCCATTAAAAGTCAGTGTAAGTTGCTTGCCAATATAGGCATTAAGATCGACCAACTCATCACCCACAGGCAAATGATACTGAATCGGTTGTGTTAGCGATGATTTTAATTTTTTGATAGTGCCTTGCATCTTTACGCCCCTAAAGATGTGAAAAAGAGGATTCTATCAGTAATCCTTAAACATGTGGCAATTTTACTTAATTAGCTTGTTTATTTTCAGCTAACCACAGCAAATAGTCATCCACAGCGATGGCTTTGGAGTAATAGTAGCCTTGCCCGTAGTCTGCCCCCAAGGCCTTTAAAAGTTGTTGTGTTGTGACATCTTCAACTCCCTCGACGGTAACTTTTAAACCCAAACTATGCGCCATTTCTATCGCAGCCTTAACAATTACTCGATTAGCACTGTGAGTAGGGAGACCTATAATAAATGATTTATCTACTTTTAAGGTTGAAAAGTTGTAGCTAACAAAACAATTTAGTGACGAATAGCCAGTGCCAAAATCATCTAAAATCACTTCAATACCAAGGCGGGTTAATTGTTCAACTAAGCTAATCATTTGCTGTTGGTTTGCAATTAAAGCTGACTCAGTAAGTTCAAATTTAAGTTGTTTAGCAGGAACGTTATGTTTGAGTAAAGTGTTTTCAATTTTCTCAATTAAATTATGGATCATTAAGTTTTTAGCACTTAAATTAACGCTTACTTTATGCTTAAAAAAACCTGCGTGATTAAACTTAGCGATATCTTGGCAAGCCTGATCGAGCACCCATAATGTAAGTTCATTGATAAGACCAGTACGTTCAGCTAATAGAATTAAAGCTTCAATATTGATTTGTTCATAAGGAGCATTAGGCCAGCGCAATAAGGCTTCACTGCCAATCGTTTGGCCGCTGCGTAAATCTATTTGTGGCTGATGATAAATAGTTAACTGGTTAGTTTTTAAGGCATTTTGAAATGTAGCCGCTAAGCTAATGTTCATAGTGACAGGCATTACTTTTGAGTGATTATTTGGATAGCTTGTTTGTGGCGCTTCGGTTAATGAAAAATAGCCATTTTGCAACCATGTATCAAAGCCACTTTCACCATCTAGGATACAATAACCCATTGCGTAGTTTAACTGTAAATCAAACCCTTGCACTGGATGATGCTTCGGTAAGCTTTTGCGGATTTTGGTTAATTTATCATGCAGTGATTGCGCACTTTGAGTTTTAATTGAAATGAATGCTAGCACACCGTTGCTCAAATCGGCAATCCGCGGATAGGTATCTAAATTGTTATCTAAATTGATAAACTCGCGCTCTTTACTCAGTTGCAGCTCAAGAGATTTAGCTATAGCAACAACGAGCTGACAGCTTTGAGTTTGATTTAAAATATGACTGAGAGAATGAAAATCAGTAATTCTAATTAAGCATAAGCTTGCTGTGCGCTGATTGAGCTGTAAAGTCATATAGGCTTGTTTTAGCATAGCACTGTTTAATAACTTGGTTTGTTCTGTATGAGTGGCGTGGTACAACGCCTTTTCTCGTTGATAGCGCACTCTATCGGCAAGCGCCATAGCCATTAAGATGACTTCACAAAGAATCGCAACCAAAAAAGCATGGCGGGTGGTGAAGCTATATTCTAATACGCCTGTTAGTTCTAAAGGTTGGATTGCAGCGCCAATGATCAGTGGGATCCACGAGATCATATAAAACTTAGCCCAACGAAAGCCGCTAAGTAGTTTGTTGTAAATTAAAATAATACAAACAATATAGAGTAATACCAACACAGCAAAAAATATTTGCGAAGAAATATATTCAACAATGAAAAAGCTGGCGAACCCTAAAACGAACATTAAGCCCAATAGTATTAGGCTTAGTTTATAGCGCCAGCATTTATCTTTATGATAACGTAAAAACATAGTACAAAATGACAGCGTAAAAAATGCGATGGCGTAATTACTTACCACTATATGGAGGTTAAAAAGCTTTTGTAAGGATACTGGCCATAAGTAAAAACCAAAGCCTAATACCGAGCCCATTAGGATCAACGCTGACAGTATGTAGCCAATATAAATAAGATAAACCCGATCACGAATACCAAAATACAGTACTAAATTATATAAAGCCGCCATGATTAGTACGCCAACAAAAATGCCCCAGATAGCGGTTTGTGCACGGAGTAAATCTTTAAATTCAGCCTCGCCATATAAGTTAATTGGGGTTTTACTGATCCCTGTAGTGTCTATTTTTATGACCAAAAAACTCTGGTTTTGTGCGGCAACAGTAAATTCTATATGCGGTACACTGTATTCAAATAAGCTTAATCCTGTTTGCCGATCGCCTAAATTAAAGGTGTTAATTAACTGGCCTTGGTTATCGAGTTGATAAACAGTCAAATAATCAATCATCGGATTATCAAAGTGGGCGTAAAGCTCTTTTGATACTGCTGTCCTATTGTCTAACTTCATCAGCAGCCAATAGTTTTGAGATTTTAGCCCCCATGGAATGGTGTCAAAGGGCTCTGCAATACGTGAATTAGATTCGTCTAAAAATGCTGTAAGTGTTAATGATTTTGATGGATCTATGCGATAGCTTTGCGCTAAATAAACCGCAGCTGTTTTATTGATTGTATAGCGAGTAGGGGTGGCTAAATGATTCGCAAACGTATATACGATGAACAATAGTATGCTCAAAATAAACAATGCAATAATATGGTATTTAAATGGCTGTTGTTCCAAGGTGCTACTTATATGTAATACATCACGGTTTTAGTGTAGCACTAAAAAAGCGCAGATAAACTGCGCTTATTATTAATAGCTGCTGGTTAGACCTATTTTTCGCGAGCAATAGCGCGATAAGCAATATCTGTACGGTATTCCATACCTTGCCAGCTAATTTCATCAACTAGTTGGTAGGCACGTTGCTGCGCTTCGGTAACTGTGTTACCTAGCGCCGTTGCACATAATACTCGGCCACCGGCAGTCACTACGTTATCGCCGTCTTGCTTAGTACCCGCATGGAAGACTTTTTCGCCTTCTGGGTAGGTTACTTTCAAGCCACTGATTGCATCACCTTTTGGGTAGTTATCAGGGTAGCCTTTAGCTGCAAGTACCACACCCACTGCTGCGCGTGAGTCAAACTCAATCGTCGTTTTATCAAGTTCAACACGATTAGCTGCTTCAATCAGTTCAACTAAGTCAGACTGTAAACGAAGCATCATAGGTTGTGTTTCAGGATCACCAAAACGGCAATTGTATTCGATTACTTTAGGGGTCCCAGAGTCATCGATCATCAAACCAGCATAGAGGAAGCCAGTGTAAGGATGGCCTTCGCTTGCCATACCTTCTACTGTTGGGTAGATCACTTCGTTCATAATGCGCTGATGAATTTCATCGGTTACCACTGGCGCTGGTGAGTATGCCCCCATACCGCCAGTGTTCGGACCTTGATCGCCATTATAAGCGCGTTTGTGGTCTTGGCTGGTAGCAAAAGGTAATACGTTTTTACCATCAACCATCACGATAAATGAGGCTTCTTCACCTTCTAAGAACTCTTCGATTACCACGCGGCTGCCAGCTTCACCAAAAGCGTTACCGGCTAGCATATCGCGAATAGCATCTTCAGCCTCAACTTCAGTCATGGCAACAATGACGCCTTTACCTGCGGCAAGACCATCAGCTTTGATTACAATCGGCGCGCCTTTTTCTTTTAAATAAGCAAGCGCAGGGTCGATTTGTTCAAACGTTTGATAATCCGCAGTTGGGATAGCATGACGGGCTAAAAAGTCTTTAGTGAATGACTTAGAGCCTTCTAGTTGCGCAGCGCCTGCTGTTGGGCCAAAGATAGCTAAACCGTGTTCACGGAATTTATCTACCACGCCAAGTACTAATGGTACTTCAGGTCCAACAATGGTTAGCTCAACATTATTGTTTTGTGCAAAGCTAAGTAGGCCATCGAGATCTTCAACGTTAATGGCAACATTCTCAAGCTTGGGTTCAAGCGCTGTACCGGCATTACCTGGTGCAACATAAACAGTGTTTACTTTTGTATTTTGAGCGGCTTTGAACGCAAGTGCGTGTTCGCGGCCGCCGCTGCCAATGACTAATACATTCATGGCGAATATCCTATTTAAAGCGGTTTTTTAAATTTCAGCGTCATGCGGTCGCTTTCACCAATAGCTTTATATTTAGCGGCATCTTGCTCGCCAAGTTTAAGGCTTGGTGGAAGGGTCCATACACCCTGTGGGTGATCGGCTGTATCAAGTGAGTTTGCATTTATGTCACTGCTTGCTGCAAGTTCAAAGCCTGCTTGTTTAGCAAGTTCGATTACCACGCTTTGCTTCATATAACCTGATGACTTTTGCATTTCATCAGCTTGCGCTTCAGGTAGGCGATGCTCAACCACACCTAAAGTACCACCTGGTTTAAGTGCTTTGTAAAAAGACTTAAATGCATTAGCTGCGGCGTCTTTATCTTTGCTCATATACCAATTATGTACATTGCGGAAGGTTAACACCATGTCTGCGCTGCTCGCCGGGGCAATGTCTAAATGTGTTGAAGGGGCGAATTCAGTCAGCTTTACTTTATTGAATCGCTCATCTTCAGCAATTTTCTTTTTAAAGCCAGCTAGAGCTCGTTGGTAATAACCCACCGATGAGTCAGCAGGGAAATGCGCGGCATAATAAGTGCCTTGCTCTTTCAGTGCTGGCGCTAAAATTTCACTGTACCAGCCGCCGCCAGGCGCAATCTCAACAACAGTCATAGTTGGTTTAAAACCAAAAAACTCTAATGTTTCGACAGGGTGGCGGTATTGATCGCGATCACTGCTGCGCTCGCTTGATTTAACTGCATTATTTAATGCTGAATCATGGCCATGCTCATGGCTAATAGCCATAGTTGATGTCATCGCAAGGGTGGCAACAAGTAGAGATTTTAGTGCAAATTTCATCGTCTGTTCCTTCACATTATATTTTTAGAATAGGTTATAGAATAAGCAGAATACGTGAATTTGTAGCAAACAAAAAGAGCTAACTGATGCAGTTAGCTCTTTGTGTGATTAATGGCGGAAGTGACGCATGCCAGTAAACACCATTGCCATACCAGCTTCGTCAGCGGCAGCGATAACTTCTTCATCGCGCATTGAACCACCTGGTTGGATTACCGCAGTAATACCAGCCTCTGCAGCTGCATCAATACCATCACGGAATGGGAAGAACGCATCAGATGCCATTACTGAACCTTTAACTTCAAGGTTTTCATCAGCGGCTTTAATTCCGGCAATTTTAGCTGAGTAAACGCGGCTCATTTGGCCTGCGCCTACACCAATGGTCATACCGTCACGGGCATAAACAATGGCGTTTGATTTAACAAATTTAGCCACTTTCCAGCAGAATAATAAGTCTTTAAGTTCTTGCTCAGTAGGCTGGCGCTTAGACACAACCGTTAAGTCGCCTTGCGTTACCATACCTAAATCACGGTCTTGGATGAGTACACCGCCATTAACGCGTTTGATGTCATGACCTGTCGCTTTGCCTGACCATTGGCCACACTCTAGTAAGCGTACATTTTGCTTAGCCGAAATAATTTGTGCCGCAGCTTCTGATACTTTAGGCGCAATGATCACTTCAACGAATTGACGAGACACAATCGCTTCAGCGGTATCAGCATCAAGCTCTTGGTTAAAGGCGATGATGCCACCAAATGCTGACGTAGGATCGGTTTTGAATGCGCGATCATAGGCTTCAAGGATGTTGTCACCGATTGAAACGCCACAAGGGTTAGCATGTTTAACAATAACACAGGCTGGTACATCAAATTCTTTCACACATTCAAGAGCTGCATCTGTATCAGCAATATTATTGAAAGAAAGTGCTTTACCTTGCAGTTGTATGGCAGTTGCAACAGACGCTTCTTGAACGTCGTTTTCAACATAAAAAGCTGCATCTTGGTGTGAATTTTCACCGTAGCGCATGTCTTGTTTTTTAGTAAACTGCATATTGATAGTGCGTGGGAATTTAGTTTCCTCAGCTGCTTCATCAGTGTAATCAGCAACCATCTTACCGAAGTAGTTAGCAATCATGCCATCGTACTGCGCGGTGTGCTCGTAAGCTGCAATGGCAAGATCAAAACGTGTTTTGTATGTAGTTGAACCATTGTTGCTTTGCATTTCGCTGATCACGCGGTCGTAATCTTTGGCGTTTACTACAATAGTCACGTCTTTGTGGTTTTTGGCCGCAGCACGCACCATCGTTGGGCCGCCGATATCAATGTTCTCAATGGCATCTTCAAGGCTGCAGTTTTCTTGAGCGACTGTATTCGCAAAGGGGTATAAGTTAACTACAACGATATCGATAGCTGAGATGTTATGAGCGTCCATTACATCTTCATCTTGACCACGACGCGCTAAAATGCCGCCATGAATTTTTGGGTGAAGAGTTTTTACGCGACCATCCATGATCTCAGGGTGACCTGTGTGGTCAGATACTTCAGTGACTTTAATGCCGTTATCAGCAAGTAATTTACAAGTACCGCCAGTTGATAAGATGTCTACGCCTTGTGATTCAAGAGCGCGAGCAAATTCAACAATACCGGTTTTATCTGACACACTTAGTAGTGCGCGACGAATTGGACGATGTGTATCCATTGTAGTTTGATTACCTCAGTGTTTGAGCTAGCTTAGAAAGGCGCTATTTTAACTGAATATCGCTTAAAAAACGATATTTATACACAAGTCATTTGGGTATACAGAGTGAGGATTTTGCAATTAGACGCTTTTTTGAGGATTTTTAAAGATATAAAAAAAGCACCCGAAGGTGCTTTTTCAAACGAATGTTGTGATAAATCACAACACGGTATTAGTTCATGCCGTATTTCTTTAGTTTCTTACGTAAAGTACCGCGGTTGATACCTAGTAAGATTGCCGCACGTGTTTGGTTGCCACGTGTGTAAGTCATTACTTCTTCAAGTAATGGTGCTTCTAGCTCTGAAAGAACAAGGTCGTAAACGTCTTGCACATCTTGACCGTTAAGCTGTTTTAAATAGTGATGAACAGCTTTCTTCACTGCATCGCGTAATGGCTGCGGTTTCTCGTGTGACTGAACATGAGGGTTAGTGATAAATGGAGAAGTCACGTTTTGTTCGAACATTGTTTATATCTCTTTCTTTCTTAGTTAGCTGCTAGTGTTTTAAAGTATTGCTCTAATGTCTCGATTTGTGCCTGTGGATTATCGAGAGCATTAAATACTCGCCTAAACTGACCGTCACTGTCATGGGTTTGCAAATACCAAGATACATGTTTGCGAGCGATGCGCGCTCCCATTGGTTCGCCGTAAAACGCATGAAGGTTCACTAAGTGTTCCATCAAAATACCACGTACTTCCTCAATTGGAGGCACAGGTAAATGTTCACCGGTTCGCAAATAGTGGTCTATCTCCCTAAAAATCCAAGGGCGACCTTGGGCGGCTCGACCAATCATAATGGCATCTGCACCCGTATAGTCCAAAACCTGTTTTGCTTTTTCAGGAGACGTTATATCTCCATTTGCAACGACAGGTATCGACACTGAACGTTTAATATCCCTAATAGTGGCGTATTCAGCTTCACCTTTGTACATACATGCGCGTGTACGCCCATGTACGGCCAATGAAGCTATGCCATAACGTTCAGCTATTCTCGCAATCTCGACACCGTTACGGTTGTCCTGATCCCATCCTGTACGGATTTTTAGTGTTACAGGTACATCAACAGCGCTAACCACTGCATCAATAATCTCTTCCACTAAATCAGGAAACTGTAATAGGGCTGAGCCTGCGAGTTTCTTGTTCACTTTCTTTGCTGGGCACCCCATATTTATATCTATGATCTGTGCACCATTAGTTACATTGAATTGTGCAGCCTGAGCC
Organism: Pseudoalteromonas sp. SG43-6; assembly: GCF_014164365.1. NCBI lineage: Bacteria > Pseudomonadati > Pseudomonadota > Gammaproteobacteria > Alteromonadales > Pseudoalteromonadaceae > Pseudoalteromonas > Pseudoalteromonas sp. SG43-6. The sequence goes on along the minus strand of NZ_JACJEZ010000022.1, from coordinate 16,430 downwards.
ATAAGCTCGGGATCAGCTCCTGCGATTTGCACCGCACGTATTCCCGATTCACCACTATGATCCATACGGTTCATCGATTTCTCGGTTTTCCATACCAAAGGATTCGACGAGAGCATTTCAGACACGGCAAGCCCCGCACCTAAGCGGCGACAAAGTTGTCTAAATGGTCTATCAGTAATTCCCGCCATTGGCGCTACAATTACATTGTTCTCTAATTGGTATGTTCCGATACGCACTGTATTCAATAGGCCTCTTTTCAAGGGGCGCTAAGTTTACGGTTTTTTTTGCAAAAATCAAAGGCTATAAATTGAACAAAAGTGACTTTTTTTTGACTTTTGCGTATTGACATTTGATAACAGTTTGACGAATGGCTTTATTTGTGTGAATTTTATACAGAAGTAATTTGTGGTAAGAAATCATTCTGTTTTTTGGCGTGTAAATAATAGGTAAAGCCTGTTAATTACAGGCTTTACCTGAAGGTTTTACGTTAATACTCTAAATTGCCGATCCCAGTAAGTTAAGCTTTTTTTATGCCACTTACTCGTGTCCATTCACCTTCAACAGCGATATCATCAAGCGCTAAAAAAGGGGCATAAACATCTGCTACCGACTGCGCTTGTTCTTCTAAAATTCCCGACATGGCAATTTTACCACCTGGTTTTAACAAGCCTAATATCACACTGTGTAATTCACGCAGTGGCGCAGCTAAAATATTGGCCACCACGATATCGGCGCTAAACTCAGGCTGATTTTCTGGCAGGTATACTTCGAGTTTATCGGCAACGCCGTTACGCTGTGCGTTATCTAAGCTTGCTTCAAGGGCTTGAGGGTCTATATCGATGCCGATCATGCGCTCAGCGCCAAGTTTGATAGCTGCGATACCTAGAATTCCAGAGCCACAACCAAAGTCGACCACAGTTTTACCGGTCAAATCTTGGCTTTCAAGCCATTTTAAGCACAAAGCGGTGGTAGCATGAGTGCCAGTGCCAAAAGCAAGGCCAGGGTCAAGCAGTACATTGACGGCATCAGGATCGGGAATATCACGCCAGCTTGGGCAGATCCATAGTTTTTCACCAAACTGAATTGGGTGGAAGTTATCCATCCATTCACGTTCCCAGTCTTTGTCTTCAAGTTGCTCTATTTTGTACACTAAGGTGTCTTTTAACTCATCATGGCGCTGTAATAGAGCTATCACCGCATTCATATCGTGGTTAGCTTCGAATAAACCAATTACAGTCGTGTCAGCCCAAAACACCACAGTGCCGATTTTTGGTTCGTAAATAGGGGTGTCTTTAGCATCAATAAAGGTAACAGACGCACTACCTGCCTCCATTAATAGATCACTTACTGCATCTGCGGTTGCAGCATTAGCATTGATACGGATTTGGATCCAAGCCATAATTATTTCCTGTAAATAGAAAAAAGGCCGCTACAGCGGCCTTTTAAATTTAAATCTGTATTTGCTAATTACTTAGCATCTAAGAAGCTTTTCAATAAGTCAGAGCGTGAAGGGTGGCGTAATTTACGTAGTGCCTTCGCTTCGATTTGACGAATACGCTCACGCGTTACGTCAAACTGCTTACCTACTTCTTCTAGGGTATGGTCGGTATTCATATCGATACCAAAACGCATACGTAATACTTTAGCTTCGCGGGCTGTTAAGCCAGCAAGCACATCATTGGTAGCGCCACGAAGAGATTCCATTGTTGCCGAGTCGATTGGCGAATCAATAGTGGTATCTTCGATAAAGTCACCTAAGTGCGAATCTTCATCATCACCGATTGGCGTTTCCATTGAAATTGGCTCTTTAGCAATCTTAAGTACCTTACGGATTTTATCCTCAGGCATCATCATGCGTTCTGCTAATTCTTCTGGATTTGGCTCACGACCCATTTCTTGCAGCATTTGACGAGAAATACGATTAAGTTTATTAATCGTTTCAATCATATGCACCGGAATACGGATTGTACGCGCTTGGTCGGCGATAGAGCGGGTGATTGCTTGACGGATCCACCACGTAGCATAAGTTGAAAACTTATAACCACGGCGATATTCAAACTTATCAACAGCTTTCATCAAACCAATGTTACCTTCTTGGATTAAGTCCAAAAATTGTAAACCACGGTTGGTGTATTTTTTCGCAATTGAGATCACAAGACGTAAGTTAGCTTCAACCATTTCTTTTTTCGCACGGCGCGCTTTTGCTTCACCAATGCTCATACGACGGTTGATGTCTTTAATACGCTCAATGCTTAAACCTGTGCTTTCTTCGATTACACATAGTTTATTAATACAGCGGATGATTTCTGGTTTGATTTCTTCTAATTTTGCAGAATGTTTTTCATTCGCAGCAATCTCAAGATCAATCCATGCAGCATCAGTTTCATTATTAGCAAAGTGCTTAACAAAAGTTTTCTTCGGTAGCTTAGCGATTTGTACAGCTTGTTTCATGACGATACGTTCTTGAACACGAACTCTGTCCATCATTTCACGCATGTTGTTAACCATACGATCAAACTGTTTCGGCACTAGTTTAAAGGTTTTAAACAGCTCACCAATCTCAAAAATCGCAGCTTGCGATTCTGGATGTGAACGGCCTTTACTATCAAACGTGTCGCGTGCTTTATTGTAAAGATCGCGAAGGTTTTCAAAGTGTACACGAGCCTCTTCAGGATCTGGGCCAGTATCTACTTCTTCTTCGTCTTCATCATCGCTATCAGTATCATCGTCATCTTCATCATCAAGTTCTTTTTCGCTTAATTCAGAACCGATATGGGTAGCAGAGATTGGCGCAGCATCTTCATTAGGATCGAAGAAACCAGAGATAATGTCGCTTAAGCGCATTTCTTCTGCTTCAAACTTATCCCATTGCTCAAGTAGGTATGTAATTGCTTCAGGGTATTCTGCAACCGAGATTTGTACTTGGTTGATCCCTTCTTCAATACGCTTAGCGATAACAATTTCGCCTTCACGGGTAAGCAATTCAACAGTACCCATTTCACGCATGTACATACGAACCGGATCCGTTGTACGGCCGATTTCTTTATCTACAGTAGCAAGCGCAGCGGCTGCAGCTTCCGCTGCGTCTTCATCTGTTGTTGTTTCTTGCATCATCAATTCATCGGCATCAGGCGCGTTTTCGCTAACCTTGATACCCATATCATTGATCATACTAATGATATCTTCTACTTGATCTGAATCGATAATATCTTGTGGAAGGTGATCATTAACTTCTGCAAAAGTTAAGTAACCTTGCTCTTTACCTTTTTGAATCAGAAGTTTTAATTGTGACTGAGGAGTTGGATCCATAGAGATTGTTTCTTCCACTCTGATAAGTTGATACAACAGGCGCCAGCTTGCTTATTTATTAAGCCAAGCTAAGTATTATTTGACGCAGTGAATAGCACAGTATAACAGCATAATTCATTTTTGACTAGCTGTTAGTGTCTTTTCGACCCTTTTAACGCTTGAGTAAGGGCTAAACATTCTAGTCTTTCTTCACTCGTAAGTCCTTGGGTCTTGTCTTTTATTAATAAGGTCTCGAGTCGATAATTTAAACACTGATCTTCAATAAATCTGAAAGTATTTTTAAATTCGTCCTCTAAACGGTCGTCATTGATCTCATGACGCCAAGTAGCGAGCTTAATGAGCGCCTCGTACTCGGGTGTTTCTCGAAATGATTCAATTAATTGCGCTGTAGTAATGTCACTTTTTTGTAAAGCGCAATGTTGCAACCTAATAAGCAAGGCGATACCGGCAATATTCATTTGTGCTAAATCAGCTAAATAAGGCACTGTATTGGCTAATTTAGGGTGCTGAATTAGTAACCCAATTGCGCGACGCATTGGCGTAATTTTAAATTTTCGCTCAATCGCATGCTGCTGTTTAGGTGTTTTTAAGCGATTGTTTAACTGCTCTTTAGTGCGGCCTATTAATCGACCTAAGTGCTCTAATAAGTTTTCTTGATAAAACTGACTAGGGATTTTCTCAACCAACGGAAGCACAGCACTAAGAAGCTTAGCTTTACCTGCATCGGTAGTTAAATCAATCTCTTGGCTGAGTTTATTAAATAGCACTTTAGTAAAATCATCGGCTTGAGATAAACGTAGTTCAAACGCTTCTTTGCCTTCTTTTTGTACTAATGAATCGGGATCTTCACCGTCTGGTAAAAATACAAACAGTAGCGCTTTGCCATCATTTAAATAGGGCAGGGCATTTTCGAGTGCACGCCAAGCGGCATCTCGGCCAGCGCGGTCACCATCATAACAACAAATTACCCGGTCAGTGGTTCTAAACAATGTATGCATGTGTTCAGTGGTGGTGGCAGTACCAAGCGCAGCTACCGCATATTCAATACCTTGCTCGCTCAGTGCCACAACATCCATATAGCCTTCCACTATGAGTACATGGTCGAGCTTTTTATGCGCTTGTTTTGCTTCATATAATCCATATAGTTCAAAGCCTTTATGGAAGATGCGGGTTTCTGGCGAGTTTAAATATTTAGGTCCTTGATCCGCTTGCATCACACGGCCACCAAAGGCAACAACACGACCACGTTTATCGCGAATAGGGAACATTAAGCGATCACGAAAGAAGTCAAATTGGCGGCCTGGGGTTTTCTCTGAGGCCAGCTTTAGCTCAACTAATTGCTCTTTTTGTTCTTTATTGCGGCCAAGTTGTTGGCAAAGGCCTTCCCATTCACTGGGGGCATAACCAATCATAAACTTTTTAACTGTTTCGCCACTTAGGCCTCGGCCTTTTACATAGTCTATTACGGTTGCTGAATTAGCATGATGTTTTAACTGGTGTTGATAAAAACGCGCACTATGGAGCATTAAATCGTAATCTGAGCGTTTTTGTTCAGCCGTACGCTCTGGACCATTACTGGTGCCTTGCTCTCGAGGTACATCAAGATTTAGGATGCTTGCAAGTTCTTCAATGGCATCAACAAATTCAAGCTTGTCGTATTCCATAACAAATGAAATAGCGTTGCCGTTCGCACCACAACCAAAGCAATGATAAAACTGCTTGTCTTGAGATACAGTAAATGATGGGGATTTTTCGTTATGAAAAGGGCAACAGGCTTGGTAATCTTTGCCCGCTTTTTTTAAGCCAACTTTGGAGTCAATTAGCTCAACAATATCGGTTCTGGCAAGTAAATCATCTATAAAATTACGTGGGATCTTTCCAGCCATTAGTAAAGTGTAGTCCTGAGATAAATAGAAAATAAGGTGAACGAAATATCAGATAATTTAGTTCTACAATTTAGATTTGAACACAAATGCTATTTTTATTAAAGCGAAAAACGAAGAAACCGAGCACATGGCTCGGTTTGCTTAAATCATACATCTGTATGTGGGAGTATTAGGCAGTTAATCGTTGCTTAATTAAACCAGAGATCTTACCTAAATCGGCGCGACCTTCAGCTTTGCTTTTGATTATACCCATTACTTTACCCATATCTTGCATACCTGCTGCGTTAGTATCAGCAATAGCCGCATCAATAAGAGCTATGATTTCTTCTTCACTCAATTGTTGAGGTAAGAATTCTTCAAGAGCTGTAATCTCATTGGCTTCAATTTCGGCTAAATCTTCACGGCCAGCATCAGTATACTGAGTGTAAGAATCACGGCGTTGTTTAACAAGCTTCACTAATACTGCGGTAATACCGTCATCATCAAGTGTTATTTGCTCGTCAATTTCACGCTGCTTGATTGCAGCAAGCACCATACGAATTGGGTTAAGACGAGATTTGTCTTTCGCTCGCATCGCATCTTTTTGCGCATCTTTTAGCTTTATTAAAAGGCTCATTTATACAAGACCAATACTGATCAATATAATTTAACGCGACGTGCGTTATCGCGAGAAAGCTTCTTCATGTGACGCTTAACCGCTGCAGCTTTTTTACGCTTACGCTCAGCTGTTGGCTTTTCATAGTGCTCGCGACGACGAACTTCTGAAAGGATACCTGCTTTTTCACATGAACGCTTGAAGCGACGAAGTGCTACGTCAAACGGTTCGTTCTCTCTTACTTTAATTACTGGCATTAAAAATTCACCTACCTAAATAATGAGCGTTGCTCAAGTTGATCAAACAATGATCAAGTGGTTCAAAAATGGTGCAGTATTGTAATCCGAAGCCGCACCACATGTAAAGGATAAATATTGTCTGCTCCAAGTGGAAACAAAAAATATTTCTATGTTACTAATTTTACTGTAGTTCATAGAGGCGGCAAAATACTTGTCCCGCCGCTTTTTCTTTTAATAACAGCCAATTGCTAGGCGTTTGCAACGCACTCATCTCACTTTCTACTTCAACATAAATGAGGGCATTTTTACTTAGCCAGTCATTTTCAGTAAGTAAGTCACAGCATTTTTGGGCTAAACCTTGGCGAAAAGGTGGATCAATAAACACTAAGTTAAACTGTTGTTGCTGAGTATTGTTACTTAAATAAAGCAAACTGTCGGTGCAAATTACTTCAGCATTAGTGAGTTTTAACGTGTCAATATTAGTTTGTAATTGGTTGGCGGCTAGTTTATCCATCTCTAAAAAGCGTGCACTGAGAGCTAAACGAGAGAGTGCTTCAAAACCTAATCCACCGGAACCTGCAAAACAATCGAGTACTTTAGTATCGCGAGTATCTTGCATTAACCAGTTAAATACCGTTTCTTTGATACGATCTGTGGTTGGACGAAGACCTTGCACATCTTTTACTGGTAATTTACGGCCACGAAATTGCCCGCTGATGATCCTAATAACGCCATCGCTGGCTTTATTACTCACTTGTTTTTGTGGTGATTTATTTCTCATTTAGCTCACTAAAAAATGGTATCTAGAATCCAGCTCAGATAATATTGCAATCATATAGTAGCGTGTCATTTTTCAACTGCGCTAAAAGTGTTACTATGAGCATCTTAGACAATATGTTGTGGTTATTAGCGGCTGTGCTTTTAAAGCAATGCAGCGAATACACAAAGTATTACCGTTAGTTTATCAGATTTTTATAAGTGGTTATTAGCAAGTATGGCAAAAAAAAATAAATTCCTGTCTTGGTTTGGTTTTGGTAAGTCAGATAAAAACCAACAAGTAGAGCAGACCGCCCAAGAGGCCGATAACCAACAAGCGGAAGTTGAGCGCTTAGAACAACAGCGTATTGCCGCAGAGCAAGCTGAAGCTGAGCGTTTAGAGCAACAACGAATTGCTGCAGAAGAGGCGGAAGCTGAGCGCGCAGAGCAACAGCGCATTGCTGCAGAGCAAGCGGAAGCTGAGCGCTTAGAACAACAGCGCATTGTTGCAGAGCAAGCTGAAGCTGAGCGCTTAGAACAACAGCGCATTGTTGCAGAGCAAGCGGAAGCTGAGCGCTTAGAACAACAGCGCATTGTTGCAGAGCAAGCTGAAGCAGAGCGCTTAGAACAACAGCGCATTGTTGCAGAGCAAGCTGAGGCAGAGCGCTTAGAACAACAGCGTATTGCTGTAGAGCAAGCTGAGGCACGTGATGCTGAACGCCAAGCCATCACAGATGCTGAATTAGCAGCAACAGAACAAGCAGAACAACAACGCCGCGATGAAGCCGCTCGTTTAGTGCAGCAAGAAGAAGCAATGCTTTTAGAGCAAGAACGTATCGCAGCAGAGCAAGCCGAAGCTGAGCGTTTAGAGCAAGAGCGTATTGTTACTGAGCAAGCGGAAGCTGAGCGTTTAGAGCAAGAGCGTATTGCCGCGGAGCAAGCCGAAGCTGAACGTGTAGAGCAAGAGCGTATTGCTGCCGAGCAAGCCGAAGCTGAACGTGTAGAGCAAGAGCGTATTGCTGCCGAGCAAGCCGAAGCTGAACGTGTAGAGCAAGAGCGTATTGCTGCCGAGCAAGCCGAAGCTGAGCGTGTAGAGCAACAACGCATTGCCGCAGAACAGGCGGAAGCTGAACGTGTTGAACGCGAGCGTATTGCTGCAGAGCAAGCCGAAGCTGAACGTGTAGAGCGAGAGCGTATTGCTGCCGAGCAAGCCGAAGCTGAACGTGCAGAGCAACAACGCATTGCCACAGAGCAGGCCGAAGCTGAGCGTGTAGAGCAACAACGTATTGCCGCAGAGCAAGCTGAAGCTGAACGTGTAGAGCAACAACGCATTGCTGCCGAAGAGGCGGAAGCTGAGCGTTTAGAGCAAGAGCGATTAACAGCCGAGCTTGCCAGCGAGGAAGCAAAAACAGCTGAAAAGCCTAAGAAAGAAGGGTTCTTTGCTCGTCTTAAAAAAGGCTTATTAAAAACCAAAGTAAACTTAGGTTCTGGCTTTGCATCGATTTTCACTGGTAAGAAAATTGATGATGAATTATTTGAAGATCTTGAAACTCAGCTATTAACAGCCGACTTAGGTGTTGATACCACCATGAAGCTGATCGATCGTTTGACTGATGCGGCTAACCGCAAACAGTTAAAGGATGGTGATGCATTATATGAGCTAATGAAGCAAGAAATGGCGGCGATGCTTAAAACGGCAGAACAGCCATTAGAAATTCCTGCTGATAAAAAACCATTTGTTATTTTAATGGTGGGTGTTAATGGAGTTGGTAAAACAACGACCATTGGTAAACTTGCTAAGCAATTTCAGGATCAAGGTAAATCAGTCATGTTAGCTGCAGGTGATACTTTCCGTGCAGCTGCGGTTGAGCAATTACAAGTATGGGGTGAGCGTAATAAAATCCCAGTAATTGCACAGCACACCGGTGCTGATAGTGCCTCAGTGATATTTGATGCATTTCAAGCTGCCAAAGCGCGTAACGTTGATGTGTTAATTGCAGATACAGCTGGTCGCTTGCAAAATAAAGACAACTTGATGCAAGAGCTTGAAAAAATAGCCCGGGTGATGAAGAAAATTGATCCCGATGCACCGCATGAAGTGATGCTAACCATCGATGCTGGCACAGGGCAAAATGCAATTAGCCAAGTGAACTTATTTAATCAGTGTGTTGGCCTTACCGGTATTACATTGTCTAAGTTAGATGGTACAGCCAAAGGTGGGGTTATTTTTGCCGTCGCCGATAAATTTAATATTCCGATCCGCTATATTGGTGTGGGCGAAGGCATTGATGATTTACGTGCATTTAATAGTAATGACTTCATTGATGCGCTATTTAGCCAAGATGAGGGCGAAGTTTAAATTTAAAAGGGGAGCTTGCTCCCTTTTCAGCTGTGGATGATTGATAACTAAAATGATAAATTTTCAGCAAGTCAGCAAAACATATCCCGGTGGTCACCGAGCACTGGAAAAAGTTAATTTCCATGTTAAACCGGGTGAATTGGCTTTTTTAACAGGTCACAGTGGTGCTGGTAAAAGTACCTTACTTAAACTCATTAGTTTAATGGAACGCCCGTCGGCGGGTCATGTTTTTATTAATGGCGTTGATTTAAATGCAGTAAAATCGCGGCAAATTCCTTATGTCCGCCGTGATATTGGTATCATATTTCAAAACCACCGTTTATTAGAGCGCCACACTATTTTTGATAATGTTGCCTTGCCGCTAATTATCGAAGGTACGCATCATAAGCAAATTGAAAAGCGTGTGCATGGCGCACTTGATAAAGTTGGCTTGCTAGATAAAGTAAAATGCCACCCTTCAACACTCTCTGGTGGTGAACAACAGCGAGTTGGAATTGCCCGGGCAATTGTAAACTCTCCACCATTATTACTTGCAGATGAACCAACAGGTAATCTAGATCCTGAGCTTTCCATGGATATCTTGCGTTTGTTTGAAGAATTTAATAATCATGGCACTACAGTCTTAATTGCCACCCATGATTTAGGGCTGATCTCGCGAATGAAATACCGTAGCTTAACCTTAAAAGATGGTCGCATGAGTCAAGATCCATTGGCAGAGGCAACACTATGAGTTTGTTATTCAAAGGCCGAAAAAGCCAAAATGAACGAGTAAAAAAATCAGTTTTTGCAGCCAGCTATTTCTTTGTGCTGAATATATTTCGCCAAGGTGTATATAGCCTAGGCGAAATGTGGCGCACACCGATGGCGTCAATGATGACCATTGCGGTGTTGGGTTTAAGTTTAACCTTACCAGCGACCTTGTATTTAGTGGTTAAAAATGTGCAGCAGGTCAGCAGTGGCTTTGAAGAAGCTGCAGAGATTTCATTATTTGTAAAAGAATCTATGAGTGAACAAGAAACACAAACGCTTGTTAAACGCTTAGCACTCTACCCTGAAATTGATAATGTCACTTTTATTTCTAAACAAAATGCGCTCATTGAATTTAAAGAAGTATCAGGGTTTGGCCAAGCACTTGAATATTTAGATAGCAATCCTCTGCCAGATGTTGTTATCGTCACGCCGACTTCTCGCCATCGTCAACCAAACGCCGCGCAAGCATTATTAAAAAAGCTTGAAGCAGAGCGTGAAGTTGATTTTGGTAAATTAGATATTGCCTGGCTTGAGCGCTTAAATGCATTATTAAGCCTGTTAAAAGAAAGCGTGATCACCATCGCGTTGTTATTACTGACTTCGGTAACTTTGATCATAGGCAACACTATTCGCTTATCAATTATGGATAAGAAAGAAGAGATCCAAGTGATGAAGCTAGTCGGTGCAACCAATACCTTTATTCATGCGCCATTTTTATGGACCGGCATTTGGTATGGCATTGTTGGTGGTTTGTTTGCTTTTATATGTGTGGCCCTCATGATGTGGTGGCTTGGATCTGCAGTCACCCAAGTCGCTGGAGTGTATCAAACTAACTTTAATTTAATCGGCTTAAGCTTAGGCGAATTTGGCGCGTTAGTGCTACTTGCAACCAGCTTAGGGTTTGTTGGCTCTTACTTATCTGTTAATCGATATATAAAAGAAATCGAACCCGATAAAGTGTAACAATTATTGTTTATAATCATTGATTAAGTTGGTTGTGGTGAATTGCTTTATCATAACCAACTGACCGCAAAGCTAGAATTCATCGCTTATTCAGGCGTTTAAAGTAGAATAAAAAACACTAAAAAACCACTTGCTTCAATCGAAAAAAAGTTTTACATTGAAGTTAGCACTCTAAGTGAAAGAGTGCTAAGATGGTTTCAAATGTTTATCACTGAGGTGAAAAATGAGTAAAGATTTATACGCAATGGCACTCACAGTTGGACAGCAAAGCGCAAGTATGGACGGCTACCTTCAAGCGGTAAGCACTATACCTATGCTAGGTGCTGAGCAAGAAAAAGAGTTAGCGACTCGCTTACAGGAAGATGGCGATCTTAACGCTGCAAAGCAACTCATCATGTCTCACCTTCGTTTTGTTGCACATATAGCTAAAGGTTACTCAGGTTACGGTCTACCGCAAGCTGATTTGATTCAAGAAGGCAATATCGGCCTGATGAAAGCAGTAAAACGTTTTGACCCATCAGTGGGCGTACGTTTGGTTTCATTTGCAGTGCATTGGATCAAAGCCGAAATACACGAATTTGTACTTAAAAACTGGCGCATTGTTAAAGTTGCGACCACTAAAGCGCAGCGTAAATTGTTTTTTAATCTTCGTAAAAACAAAAAACGTTTAGGTTGGTTTAACCAAGCTGAAGTTGCTACCGTAGCGAGTGAGCTAGGTGTGAGTGAAAAAGAAGTTCGTGAAATGGAATCGCGCATGAGCGGCCAAGACATGGGTTTTGATTTAACCGGTGACGACAGCGATGACTCACCAACTAGTACCTATTCGCCTGTGCAATACTTAACTGATGGCAGTAATGATTTAGCTGAAGAAGTTGAACAGCAACAATATCAAGAGCAATCTCATACACGTTTATTTAGTGCGTTAAAAACCCTAGATGAACGTTCACAAGACATTGTTAGTGCTCGTTGGTTATCAGACGATAAAGCAACACTGCAAGAACTGGCTGAAAAATACAGCGTATCTGCAGAGCGTGTTCGTCAACTTGAAAAAACAGCGATGAAAAAGTTACAAGCTGCAATGAGTTAATCACAGTTTTACAAAATTATTAAAAGCCCTGCATGAAAATGCGGGGCTTTTTGCGTTTAGGGAAGCTATAAGTTTTAAGCGATAAGTCATAAGTAGCAAAAATAATATGGATTTCATACAGGGCGACTGCTCCGTCGTCACGGCTATTACTTTTGCTTAATTTAATATAATGACTAGGGTCTGTTGATCTTTCAAGGTTGAATTTGCAGCAGTCTGTTTGGTATTTAGGCAAGGCAGAGTCTATGTGGTGTGGTTATTCCCCATAAATAGGCTATAACGCAGCATCAATGCCAAACAGGCGCTGCCCGAAGGGTTCTGCCTAGGGGCAATTAACTCTTTGTTACTCGATTTTTACTTAGCCCACTAGGTTACAAACCTCGCGCCGCGATTAAATTGCCCCTAGTTTGAACAAATATTAATCCGCAAAGGTCAACAGACCCTAGGCGTTACAATTATTTTAAATAAAAATATACGTGCAGTATTTATACCGTGCTATTTATTTACACTCGTTAGGTTATTAATTTAAGTTTTACATTGAATTAATAATGATTCTTTTTATATTCACTTAAATCACTGATTTTAATTTATTATTCAAATCTTGTATGCGAAAATAGAACAAGATTGAGAATTGTCTCTCAATTCATACTCTAAATTAAGCTAACCCCAAGCTGTATTTATATCCGTATTTCAATTTAATTAAAGTCAGTATTAGCACTCAATATGAATTCATATTCACTAAAGAAAAAAATATTATTATCGGTTGTTCTCGCCCTCGTAATTGTTGTTGTATTATTGTCATGGTATAGCTACTCCACGCAAAAAGCGTTGTTACTGCAAAACAGTGTTGATAGTGTGAGGCAAGCAGGTAAACAGCAAGCCGCGCGTATCGAAGCATGGCTAACCGATCGTCAGCGAGTGATCGCTTCTGTCGCCACTAAAGTCGAAGGTGATACGCTTAATGCATTGCAGCAAGCACAGGTATCTGGCGATTTTCAATTAACCTATTTTGGTAACCGCGACGGGCTGATGGTGGACTCTGATCCCAGCATTGACCGCTCAGGTTATGATCCTAGAACACGTCCTTGGTATCAGCAGTCACAGCAAGCTCGTAGCAGCATAATTACCAAGCCTTATTTGGATGTTGCCTTTAATCTATTGGTCGTTACCATAGCTCATCCAGCGCGTAATGGTGTGGTTGGCGGTGATGTGTCAATTGCGAGTATTGTCGATAGCGTTAGCAATATGTCTCTACCGGCAAACGGTTATGCCATCATGATGCATGAAGACGGTACTGTGATCGCCTATAAAGACTCAAGTAAATTGATGGGTAAAATCACCAATATTGAGACTAAATTAAGCAGCCGACTAATCGAATCAAGTAGCCAAACAGGCCAACTTACGCCTGTTTATTTTGAAACTGAAGCTCGGGATAAGCTAATTTGGAGTGAAAAAATCCCCAATACAGATTGGCAGCTAGTTTTTGTACTCGACAAACAAACGTTAGAGGCACCATTAGTTAGCTTGATGGTCACCCAGTTAGGACTGGCAACGTTAGCACTGATCATTAGTGTATTATCTATTTCTTGGTTGTTAAGTTTGTTACTAGGGCCACTAAGTCGCGTGTCGCAAGCGTTATCTCGTATTGCTGCAGGCAATGGTGATTTAACTCAGCGTATTACAGTCGACAGCCAAGACGAAGTCGGCATGTTAGCTGATAGCTTTAATAGTTTTGTAAGTAGTCAACATCAGCTGATCAGTCATATTCGTCAACTAGCGACTGATCTAGACTCAGATGCAGAGAAAAGTCTGTTAACCAATCAATCAAGCGTTAATGAACTACAGCGCCAACAGCAAGAAGTTACAATGGTTGCTACCGCAGTTACAGAGATGTCCAGTGCTACTCATGAAATTGCAGCTAACGCTGAAAATACCGCTGCCGCATCCCAGCAGTCGGCGCAAAGCAGTATTCAGGGGAAAAGCTTAGTTGATAAAACCAGAACCACGATTAACTCATTGGCATCAGAAATTGATGAAACCACAGTTGTGATCAGTGAGCTGAGCCTGCATGCACAAGCAATCTCAAGTATTTTAACGACGATTCAGGAGATTGCAGAGCAAACTAATTTACTGGCATTAAATGCTGCGATTGAAGCGGCGCGTGCCGGCGAGCAAGGCCGTGGTTTTGCTGTTGTCGCAGACGAAGTTCGCGTGTTATCACATCGTACTCAAAACTCTACTGCAGAGATTTATACCACGATTGAAACGTTGCAAAATACCACTAAAAAAGCGGTTAGCTTGATGGATAGCAGTAAAAGTTTAGCTAATAACAGTGTTCACGATGTCAATGCCGCAGCACAAGCTTTAGAAGAAATTACTCAAGCAGTGAATGAGATCTCCGACATGGCGGGGCAAATTGCAGTCGCAGCAGAAGAGCAAACTCAAGTAACAAATGAGATAACCCGAAATACGGTCGCAATTAAAGATGTCACTGATGAAATCACGGCATCAGCAACAACGCATTTAAGCCAAGCAAAGGTACTGAAAGACCGCGCCACTGACTTAAATGAAAAAGTCGCCACTTTTATCCTGTAGCTTGTTGATATAGCTAGTAGGGCGGATACAGCCCCGCTAGCTTTTTTAGTTCTAAGTGATAAGTTTTAAGCCATAAGTGACAAACGCTGCCACCGCTATTTTCTTTGTCCTCTTGCAAAACATTATAGAAAAAGAACTTTAAGTTTATTATTCACAAAGAGGTTAGAGGCAGGGATACAAGGCTGATAAAGCATTCGGCAAGTTAGTGGTAGAAGCGGACATTGATGATTCTTGATGTGTGAAGTCAAGATTTGACTACTCTGGCTTTTGATATTTCGACATATCTCTGGGCATAGAGCAACACAATTCTAGCCGAAGCTGCATCATCAAGCATGTTGATTGGCATATCGAATAAATCTGGTAGATCTTCAAATTTTGGTGGTTGTTTTTCCAACCAACGCCAACATTTAGTGCGGTTTTTTTCTACAGTTAATAGTATTTCAAAAATACCTTCTATGATCTCTGGTTGCCCGTACCAGCCAATAGGTTTAATTGTAGGTTTACGTCCACCTTCAACGGCTCTTGGTAGTTGAGAGCTTTTTAATTCTTCTTCCAAGATATTCTTTCGTGTCCAGTCGGCAAACTTCTCTAATTTTTCGTTTGGCATCCGTACACTGTCTGTTGTAGGTATAACAAGTCCTATCTTAACTTTGTTTAAGGACTGTATTTTTTCAAGGACACGAGACAAATCAGTATCATTTGTGACAAATACTACTTGCTCCAAACTATCGTCTGTCATTACATCAAATAATGACTCAACAGCAATATTTACGTCAGTTTGCTTTTCTTCTAACTTCCATATATCAACATACTCACACTCTTTCGGGGGCTTTTTAGAGTTGTTTTCATCAACCTTAAAAGCACGTGTTTTATTAATTGCGTAATATCCCTTAATGATTTCAAGTTGAGCTTCTTGCGTATTAAACTGTAATGCTCGATGATAAGTTTGTTGATCTCTAAGAGAATCTTCAGACATTGCGGCTTTACCGACAATATCTGCTGTAAAGTACTTAATACTTAAATCATTATATGTATATGGCTGATGAGAAGAGCTTGGTAAAATGTGATTGTAAAATAACTTACACAAATCTAACCACTTATGAGGTGTTCGTTTTAAGCAACCGTAATATAAGTTGTATCCATCAATATAAATACGAGTTTTCAAACAAACTTCCTTATTTCAGTTACAAAAAAACCGACACTAAGGTCGGCTTTTTCTCCCTATATTCAGGAGACTCAATGCTGCGCGTGAAAGTAGGGTTAGTTGTTATATTTAAGTATACACATTTATTTGAGTTTAGTGGTCAGACCAGTGGGTTGGCTATGTTTTAGGATTAAATGATATTAACGTGTTTAAATATAACTAAATTCTGAAAGGGCAAAATAGCACTCTTCATAAAAATAATCCACTTCCACCTTTAGAAAAAGGGGAGTAGTTTCAGATGACATCTTATGGCTAATGTGTGTCATGTGTTGTATTAAAGAAATTTAAAGCAAACGTCAGGGAGCTCACTAACCGCAACTGGGGGATCTCAATGACCCTACAGATACATAAACTCACGCAGTATTTACGTGGCTGGGGACACTATTACCTGATAGCCAACGCTTATCAGCTAACGGTGGATTTAGAACACTGGATCCGCCTTAAGATAAGAATGTGCTACTGGCGGCAAGGCGCTCTTTATAAGGAATAGCACGCACTAAAGTACGCAGTTTAATGAAATTGGGTGTCAGCGAACGGCTCGCCATAGCCTGTGGTATCACCAGTAAAGGCCCTTGTAGAAGCTCAAAAACAAAAGGAATTAACATTGCATTAGGCAATGATTACTTAGCTTCACAAGGTTTAGCGTCATTAAGAGATATTTGGATCAATATTCACTACGGGAGATGAACC
>NZ_JACJEZ010000229.1:0-248 GCF_014164365.1 Pseudoalteromonas sp. SG43-6 | reverse complement strand
AATCAAGAAATAGCAAAGCTACTTGATGTAATGAACAATAAGGTGATGAAGCAATATCAACAATCACGTAAACAGCTTTTTGATATGCTGGATAAAAGCGCATTAAAGCCATTGCCTGAAAAGCCTAAGGGATCCCCAAAAATAATTATTAAGTTTCAATTACATCACTCACATCCATATTTTTCCAATCGATTTGCACTACTACCTGTACGAAATAGGCTAGTCCTTCCAAATAATCTCGCCGTCGC
>NZ_JACJEZ010000228.1:0-248 GCF_014164365.1 Pseudoalteromonas sp. SG43-6 | reverse complement strand
CAATCAGCCAGAACAAGATGAAAAGAGTGAGCAATGGCAATCACAACTAATAAATGGATATAGATTATGGACAAGCTCATAAAATTACTTATCACACTCGCTTTAATATTATTCGCTGTAGGATGCTCGTCAACAGGTAAAATTGATTACATGGTCGCAGGTGTCGGCACCGAAAATGGCAATGCAATTTGGGGGCGCTCTGTGGTATTTGATGATGAGTGGGGTATTCCTTCCGGTGCAATAGAATG
>NZ_JACJEZ010000227.1:0-248 GCF_014164365.1 Pseudoalteromonas sp. SG43-6 | reverse complement strand
GCAGCATTGAATAATGCTATTAAGCGTCAACAGCCGGTTCTTAATCAACTGATGTTTCATTCCGATCAGGGGTGTCAGTATTCTGCGGCCTCGTTTAGAGCTCGGTTATCACAACTAACTATAACTGTAGTGGTCAACTAATTTTGGCCACAGTTTTAGAATCTTTGTATCTAATCTCAGATTCATTTGGCGCTAAACCGGCATTATAATGATGCGGCCTAACGTTGTTGTAATATCCGTTGATATAA
>NZ_JACJEZ010000226.1:0-248 GCF_014164365.1 Pseudoalteromonas sp. SG43-6 | reverse complement strand
GCTGCTTCATCTAAATGGCCACAGTCAATAATCGCGCTGAGTCTTTCTTCTAAACGCCAGTCTTGTGGTCGTTTTTCTGCTGTCATTTGGCTACCCGTCTGGTGTGTTTCAAGTTGATGTTTTTTTGCGAGTGCTATCCAGCGTTGTAACGTTGAATAACCGACACCTAAATCATCTGCAATATCTTCTAGACGAACATCATCACATTGAGATAATGCTTTTTCAACCGCTTGAACTTTAAATTCTTG
>NZ_JACJEZ010000225.1:0-249 GCF_014164365.1 Pseudoalteromonas sp. SG43-6 | reverse complement strand
TATACCAATCGTGTTAAGTTACTGACCATTTATAGCGACAGATAAATACAGTGATAACAAGGCGTAAATTTTGACATGTAGTTGTTCTACTTGAAAAAATTATAACGCAGTTAGCGCTTTATTTATACCAATCTGCTTGGATATGGGATCTATTTTAACGATAAGAAAATTGCTCTATAACTAGGCAAAATTTTTGATATCTAGTTGTTCTAAATGAAAAATTTTTAACAACGTTATAGGGTGATTTAA
>NZ_JACJEZ010000224.1:0-249 GCF_014164365.1 Pseudoalteromonas sp. SG43-6 | reverse complement strand
TCTAATTTGATTGCCGCAGAATACGTTGCGCGTTTTAATTTCGTCATTTTTTCACCCAAATTTGTATGCTTATTAGCATAACATTTCTTTCTTAATGGGTGGCCAAATTAACTATGCCACTACAAACGCAAAGTATGAGTCGTCGAGGTAATTGTTGGGATAATGCAGTAATGGAGCGATTTTTTAGAAGTTTAAAAACAGAGCGACTGAATCGCCTGTCATTTATAAATCATCATTCAGTTATAAGTG
>NZ_JACJEZ010000223.1:0-250 GCF_014164365.1 Pseudoalteromonas sp. SG43-6 | reverse complement strand
CGAAAACAGTTAAATAAATTGACTGATGATGATCAGTTAAGCTAATTTAAAAACGGCTCTACAAAATGATAAATCAAGTGATCAAAGCTGATGAGAATCGGTGATCAAAGTCATGAGAATACGCAGAGTTCATCAAGGTGGCGGCAGTTTTCATACTCAGGCACATCAGGCAGTGGTTGGTTGTTATCCATAAACCGCACTACTCGTTCCCAATATAAATAGCAGTTCATCGGGTTATTTGAGTTATCAG
>NZ_JACJEZ010000222.1:0-251 GCF_014164365.1 Pseudoalteromonas sp. SG43-6 | reverse complement strand
CCAGACAGCCAGGAGGTTGGCTTAGAAGCAGCCATCCTTTAAAGAAAGCGTAATAGCTCACTGGTCGAGTCGGTCTGCGCGGAAGATGTAACGGGGCTAAACTATGCACCGAAGCTGCGGATTCAAAATTTATTTTGAGTGGTAGGGGAGCGTTCTGTAAGCGGTTGAAGGTGTACCGGGAGGTATGCTGGACGTATCAGAAGTGCGAATGCTGACATGAGTAACGATAATGCGGGTGAAAAACCCGCACG
>NZ_JACJEZ010000221.1:0-251 GCF_014164365.1 Pseudoalteromonas sp. SG43-6 | reverse complement strand
TTCAATTAAAAGTTTTTTGTCTTTCGACAGCTCAATGAATTCTGAATTTATTTAATATCTTTCGATATTGAATTGACTGTGCCGAAGCAACTTATAAATAAGTTACTTCTGTTGGTCACTCAGTTTCAATTGAGACTCTAAATTTTTTGCCTTGCTTAGCTATCTAAAAGAAAGTTAAGCTCGGCTGTTAGAACTCAATCTGTACGAGTGCCCACACAGATGATTGCTTTATATTGTTAAAGAACGTTGCG
>NZ_JACJEZ010000220.1:0-251 GCF_014164365.1 Pseudoalteromonas sp. SG43-6 | reverse complement strand
TGGGTTCGGTCCTCCAGTTGATGTTACTCAACCTTCAACCTGCCCATGGCTAGATCACCGGGTTTCGGGTCTATACCTTGCAACTAATCGCCCAGTTAAGACTCGGTTTCCCTACGGCTACCCTATTCGGTTAACCTCGCTACAAAATATAAGTCGCTGACCCATTATACAAAAGGTACGCAGTCACCCAACAAGTGGGCTCCTACTGCTTGTACGTACACGGTTTCAGGTTCTATTTCACTCCCCTCACA
>NZ_JACJEZ010000021.1:53608-82915 GCF_014164365.1 Pseudoalteromonas sp. SG43-6 | reverse complement strand
AACATCATCACATTGAGATAATGCTTTTTCAACCGCTTGAACTTTAAATTCTTGTGTAAATCGACGTCTCATTTTTATCTGCCTCTATTAAAAGTTAGAGGCGACAACTATCCTGACACAGGGGGCTTATCACTGCTGTTAAACCCTTCGTGGCTAAAGCCAGCTCCTACTTCCAATATTTAACCTCTGTGTAGCGAAGCGCCTCTGTGCTCTCGGTGGTGATATTCACTTTTTCGCCCTAAAGGGCGACCTATAATTTAAACGCCCCCATTGGTTTTATCGTTGCACTTTAGCCAACCAAACCTCGCGCGCCAGCAAGCTTAGCGCCTACGGTGGTTAACTTATCACTGGTATTAAACCCTTCGTGGCTAAAGCCAGCTCCTACATCCACTATTTAACCTCTGTGCAGCGCGAAGCGCCTCTGTGCTTTCGGTGGTGAAATTCACTTTTTCGCCCTAAAGGACGACCTACTGTTTAAACGCCCCATTGGTTTTATCGTTACACTTTAGCTAACCAAACCACACGCGCCAGCAAGCTTAGCGCCTAAGGTGGTGAACTTATCACTGGTATTAAACCCTTCGTGGCTAAAGCCATCTCCTACAACCAATATTTAAGCTCTGTGCAGCGCGAAGCGCCTTTGTGCTCTCGGTGGTGATATTCACTTTTTCGCCCTAAAGGACGACCTACAATATAAAGTGGCTAGGTTCTAGGAAGTGACTAGGTACTAGGATTGTGCCGTAGCTCGTCGCCCGCCGCACGAAGCCATAGCCACACCACACGCGCCAGCAAGCTCAGCGCCTACACTCCAGCACGATGTTTTCCCGTCATTTATCTTACATTTCTCATAAGTAGTCGCACTTTAGTGAAAGTTAATAACAATTTAACCTTGAACACGCTACGCTAAATGCATCGTGTTTAATAAAGTGGAGTCATCATGAAGACGTCTTTTTACACCAGTTTAGCTATTGCTATGGTCAGTTTATCTACCTTGCAGGCGTGTGTGCAGCAAGCGGAACAAGAAATCTCTGTCGCTAAAAGCGCTGATAAGTATCAGCTTGAATTAGTTGCTCAAGGGGTAAATATTCCTTGGGGAATGGCGTGGCTTAACGAGCAAGATTTATTAGTAACAGACCGCGCTGGTGAGCTTAGGCTAATTCGTAATGGCAAACTGCTAGAACAAAAAATTGCAGGGCTGCCTAACATGCATGCGGAAGGTCAAGGCGGCTTATTAGATATCGAGCTTGATCCTAACTTTAAAGACAATGGCTGGATCTACTTTTCTTACTCAGGTTATGAAGGCGATGAAGAAGGCTACAATACATCCATTATGCGTGCGCGCTTAAAAGATATGGCACTAGTCGACTCGCAGCTGCTGTTCGACGGCACGCCAAACACCACAACCAGCAAACATTACGGCTCGCGGATTGAGTTTGATAAAGACGGTTACTTATATTTTTCGATTGGTGATCGCGGCGCGCGTGATATTCACCCACAAAGCCTAGAGTACGATGCGGGTAAAATTCACCGCATTAATGCTGATGGCACAATCCCTAAGTCAAACCCGTTTGTTAATCAGCCAAACGTACGTAAGAGTATTTACTCTTATGGCCACAGAAACCCACAAGGCATGGCGATGCACCCAGAAACGGGCATCATTTGGAGTCATGAACATGGCCCTCGCGGCGGTGATGAAATCAATATTATTAAAGCAGGCGCTAACTACGGTTGGCCAGAAGTAACTCACGGCATTAATTACATTGGTACCAAAATTACTGATGAAACAAGCCGCGAAGGTATGCAACAACCCGATTGGGTGTGGGTGCCGTCTATCGCGCCTTCTGGGATGGAGTTTGTTACAAGTAGCAAATACCCGCAGTGGCAAGGTCATGTGCTTGTTGGCGCTATGAAGTTTGCACACTTAGTATTGGTTGAACTTGATGGTAATAAAGTAACGGGTCACAGCAAGCTATTTGAAGGTGCTGGCCGCGTGCGCAGTATTGCAACCCACCCTAATGGCGATTTATATCTGGGTATTGATGGTATGGGAATTTACCGCATCGTGCCTGATGGTAAAATCTAACGCGTAATACAAGCAATGTGATGAAGCCCTCTAAATTGAGGGCTTTTTGCATTTTTAGGTGGTTTGGGTGTATTACTGCGGCCCTGTACCGCCATCAACTTGACTGCCTAAGCTATTGGCATTGTCTAAACTGTATGGGTATAACTGAATATCGTTAAAGATGTTAGCGCCATTGTCGCGATATTGATCGGTTGCTGACACACCAGTATACACATTTCCTGACGCGCTAAAGTAGCCTGAGCCTTGGTTCCAATGTGGTTTTGCACTGTTTTCAAAGTAATTGTTTTCTACTAATACTTCAGCGCCATTACCTGCACTAATTGCAAAATAAGTAATGTTTTTCCAATAGTTATTAAACATATGAACGCGTGAATTGTAGCCGTCTACTTTAGGGTTGCGCCCTGCCGCTGTATCCCAAAAGTTATGATGTGCCGTTATTTGGGAGTTTTTGAATAAATGCGTATACCAATGCTGGTTAGCACACACTTGCGTATTATAACCATAAAAGCGGTTCCAGCTTAAAGTGACATTTTGGCTATTGCCAATATCAATATAACCGTCACTAATTTTATTAAACGCCATATGATCAATCCAGATGTGGCTACTGTCATCAACAGAAATAGCATCACCGGCTTCAACTAATGCAGGGTTAATATCTTCAAGTAAAATATTACGTATGATGATATTACGATCATTACTGATCACTAAGCTTGCGCCGATGATTTTTGAGTTTTTCCCTAATCCTTCAAGGGTTTTATTTGAGCGAACACGAAGACGAGAGTCATTACGTGTAACGTTAACCGTGTTGTTGGAGCTGCTACCTAATTCACTACAACTTTGGTTACCAACCGGTAAGCGATACCAGGTTTTACCGTAATCGCCCCATGTGCCACAATCGAGTGGACATGCTGCAACAGTTCGGTTTGCCGTATGGCAGTTAATCGTTGTATTGTTAGGAACTTGAATAACCGCAGTTGATATTGAGTTTAATGCGGCTGTTAACGCACTGCAGCTAGTTACAATAGTAGGAGATACATTACCGCCGCCGGTTGTAGTTGCAAGGCCATCATTACCTGGTTGTGCTGCAAAACCAATTAAACCAGCTGTTGTTTGACCGCCACCACTACTGCTACCACAACTACCTGAAACAGGGTTGATATACCAGCGCTGTGAACTGCCACCCGCATCATCATTTTGATACACATTGGCACCGTTTTGCGAACCCGCCACAGTTAATGACTTTTGCGTAAGTTTATTAACAATATTAAAGCCACCCGATGAAGACACCTTCAGCTGCCAGCGCTGATTATCACCTTGCCAATCGTCATACACCACAATATTAGCGCCATTAGACTGTGACGAATTGAGTACATCAAGTACTTGGTTATTATGTTGCGAACGAATAGTCCAGTAACCATCACTGCCTTTAGTGAAAGCAAACTTCTGGTTTGCACCACCCCAATATTGATAGCTAATTACATCCGGTGCGCCACTAGTATCAGACGTATTTACATCTAATGCCAAGCTAGAGCCACGGTTAATTACAGAGTAAATCCCACCTGAGGTGGGCATAGTTGTACAATTTTCTGCCAATGTAGCAAAGCTACAAGTAGATAACAGAAGTAAAAACAAAGTCTTTTTCCGTTGTATCAGTGTTGTCATAACGCTCATTCTTTTGCTCCAATTTATGCCATTCCTTGAATGGTGTTTTGTAAAATGCGAATCCTGCACTTAAGTACAAACGGTTAATAATTATCGTTTGCGCACTTATATTAGGATCATTTATATTACAAATAAAGTTGATTGTTAAATAAAAGTAAATTAACGTCATTGTCGATGTGAGCTTTTTAAAGCTTAAGAGCTAAATTAGTATTGAAATTCGCTAATTTTAGGGTGTAAATATAATATATCAGCGACTTATACCGTTTTATTATTGTGTAATAGTATGATAAGTCTTTAGCGAGGTACGACTACACTAAAAACAAATCAAAAAGTCGTTTTTTTACAATTCTTTTTATTTATCCGTCAATAAACTAGCTAGTAGTTATTTATCGATTTGGAACTATTATGAAAAGAGCGAATTACTTTAATATCGAACCCGAGTTAATGACCTACTTGATTGATCAAGAAGTACTGATCAAACAGAAAGTCGAGGCTACCTTTGGAGTGACAATTTGGGAGCTGCTAAAACTAAGAGCGTCACAGTTAAACCAATGCGCGTATTGTTTAGCCATGCATAGCAAACAAGCACTGGAGTATGGCGAGAGCATTAACCGCATTATTGCCCTCAATGCGTGGCAAGACACGCCACTTTATAACGATAAAGAACGTGCTGCATTAGCGCTTTGCGAGAAGTTGACTTTGTCACAGAACATTGATGATGACTTTTACCAAACACTTTCAGCATTATTTGATCAACCAAGTTTAGTTACCCTCACCGTAGCAATTAATGCTATAAATAGCTGGAATCGTATGGTGAAAATGTTTAAACCGACAGTCGAGTTTAATGAACGATAAACTATTTACAGCCCAACGGGCGATATCGCTGATTATGTACAAGCAGTTTGGTTTGCAAGCGCCCAATCTTCAGGGGAGAGTTGGCTCCCCTGCGATGGCGCAAAAGGCGTTATATTTTTGCTATCTGGGCGTCTTAATTTAGCTGGAAAACCATTAAATTCCCCTATTTCATGCAAACCATATCAACACAGTCAGCAAAAATAACGTTTACTGCTGACTCCGTTTTTTGTGGGATCCGGTTTAAACCCACTGGACTTGCCCATTTACAAAAGGTAAATCATTCGCTTGTGGCGCCTGCAACCTTAACAGGTTTAGCACAGGCGCTTGACCAATATGCTAACTTAGATTCGTTTATTGATTTGTTGTCAGCGCACCTCAATGCACCAAAAATACACCATTAGGCTATTGAGCACACACAAAAACTGATCCATAAAATAATCAATCTTACCCCACTAAGTACTGCTTACGAGCACACTCCTAAAGGTAAGCGGCAATTAGAGTGCTACGTTAAAAACACCTGTGGCATCACTGCCAAACACCTAGCACGTATTTACAGAGTCAGGCAAGCCAGACAACTTATAAAAGCAAACCCACAGCTAAGCTTGGCACAACTCGCCCTTGAGTGCGGGTTTTCCGATCAATCTCACCTAAACAATGAGTTCAACGCTATTTTACAAATACCCCCTGCCAAATATAAAAAGTTAATTCAGCAATAAAAAAGCCTGCAAATTTGCAGGCTTTTCGCTGACTAGCTAACTTTACTCTCGCAAGCTCGCTAACTCTTTACAACACAATAATGCTCGTAACTAGGTAAGCAACAAACGTTAAGCCACCCGCGAATAATGCATACGGCATTTGCGTTTTAACGTGAGTAAGTAAGTCACAGCCTGAGGCAATTGCCGACACCGCACTGGTATCTGATATTGGCGAGCAATGATCGCCAAATACGCCGCCCCCTAAAATTGCCGCAATCACTAATGACGGCGGTAAACCAAGCGCTTGAATTAATGGCACACCAATCGGGATAAGTATTGCAAATGTACCCCATGAGGTGCCTGTTGTGAAAGAGATCACCGCACCGGTTACAAACAACACTGGTACGACTAAGTAAATAGGTAAGTAATCACCCACTAAGCCCGCAACAAAAGTGCCAGTACCTAAATCTTTTAAACTGGCGCCGAGAGTCAATGATAGTAATACAATCGCGACTAAGGGTAATAACTCACCCATGCCTTTAAAGCCAATATCAACCAGTTTATGGTGAGTAAATTGACGAGAGCTTACCATTAATAAGTAGGCGACAACGCAAGCTAAAATAGTTGCATACAATACCGACTTAGAGCCACTGCCGCTGGCAATATCACCATTACCTGACCAATACATAAAGCCGACCATACTACCAATTAATGTAATTAGTGGTACTAACATGTAACGTGCTTTAGTCCCTTTGACTTCTTCTTGCAGCTCAGTTTTTTGATATTCCACTTGCTCTTCAGCCTTTTTAAGCGGGCCGTGCACTTTATCAAACGAGATTGTGTAAAACACAATGAGTAAGGTGATGATGGCGTAAAAGTTATAGCCTATGCTGCCCCATAACACCGAGACTGCCGACTCTGACAGTTCATAATTACCAAGCAAGCCAAGTATGTATGCCCCCCAACCATTAAGTAAAATCAAAATACACACAGGAGCACTGGTACTATCAATAATGTATGCTAAGCGAGCACGGCTCATTTTAAATTTATCGAATAAACCCCGCGATAAAATACCCGCAGTCAGTACACTTAAGTTAGATTCTATAAACACCGCAATACCTGAAAACATGGTTAAATAACCCACTTGGCGTTTGCTCTTTGCCACACCTTTGTTCATCAACACATTTACCGTTGCAGCAACACCGCCCGATTCGCGTATGTAAGCAAGTAATGCACCGATTAAGATACTAAAAATTAGGATACGACTATTACCTGGCGAACTTGCTACGCTCACCACGCGCTCTATGGTATTTATAAATGTATTAAAAAGTGTATTACCGTTACCTTGCAAGGCCAGCAAAAACTCTGAAGAAGCAACAGCGACAAGTAGCGCCATAATGACTTCTTTGCGCCAAAATACGATCAAAATCGCAATTAGTGGCGGTAAAATTGAATACCAAGACATACTGTAACCTTTTTTGTGGTGAGTCTATGACTCACTCTAATTATTATCAGGCCTTTGTTGTAAAGGCTGGAACAAACTCATTAGCTTAATCTGTTCGTCAATAAACACAACTTAAATCGATTAGCGATAAGCTGAACACTGCCATTTAGATCAATGCTTATTTAATATTGCTTCATAAATTAGCGAAACAATTGAGCCATATTTACCGGTTTCAAACTTTCTCCCCATAAATTCATAATCTGTTTCATTCCCTTCAATCGGGGTATGGCGAGCATTGGTAAGCAAAATTATCGCCAAGTCATAAGCGGGATCAATCACAGTAACCGTGCCCGTCCAGCCAGTGTGACCATACGCTTGTGGGCTCGCGTACGGGCCAAAATGCCATTGTAAAGCACCGTTACCGGCACGACGCCAACCTAAACCATAACTTTCATCGCTGGCTTGCGGGGCAATGAATTGCTCTAATACTTGCGGGGTAAATATTTGCTTATCACCATAGCCACCGCGATTCAGCAATAACTGCGCAAGCACAGCTAAGTCTTGACCTGTACTAAAAAGTCCTGCGTGACCTGCGACCCCACCTAAGGCATAAAATGCTTTTTCGTCATGTACTTGTCCTTGTAAAACGTCGGTACGAACATTATCAAAGCTGATCCGTCCGTCACGAGTGTTTCCCATTAACTCAGTGGCAGCTATTTGGTTTTTTATAAAGCCCTTTTGCAATGGATTATAAACGGTGTGGGTTAAACCAAGCGGTTGATAAATTTGCCCTTCAACATAATTATCCAGCGACTGCCCGGAAAGTCGCTCCACTAATACACCGAGTAACATGTAATCAATATCTGAATATAAATGTTTAACGCTACGACCCGCAACAAATGGCACGCCTGTCAGTAATAAGTTTTTAGTACGTAAGCTATTTTGTGAAAAGAATCGCTCACCAAACTTATTATCTTTACGATGAAAATCAACTACCGCTGGATAACCTGCACTGTGGGTCAGTAAATCTTTGACTAACCGCTGCTCACGGCCCGCCCCACGAAACTCAGGTAAGTAATAAAATAGCGGTTTTTCTACATCAACTTTACCTTCACTGGCTAATTTCATTAACGCTAAATTTGTGGCAAACATTTTTGAATTAGAGGCAATATCAAATAATGTATCGCTTTTCATCTGCTGTGGCTGCTCTAATAATGAGCCATCAGCAAGGTATTTTTTAGCATCTCCATAGTGGCTTAATTTAATTAACTTACCATCTTTGATCACTGCCAGTACGGCACCGGGAAACCCTGCCGCGACTTCTTCGTTGATCAATTTATCCACATTATTAAACTGCACTGACTTTACGGGCTTAGTTACTAAAGTTGGATAAGGAAAACGTAATGTTAAACTTGCCCCTTCAGGCTGCACATTTTCAACCTTGAACGTATTTGTGCCGTTGTGGGTCCGTTTAGATAAGCTGTATTTGTAACTCTTATTTGCCATAAGTGGCTGAGCAATATTTATTTTTTCACCATTGATAAAAATATCCGCGCTCGTTACGGTGTTATTTTCAATGATAATTTCGCCTCGGCCTTTATAAGCTTTAAATGTACCACGGTCATTAACAAGTGCCCGAGAACTTGGATTAGGATTTGGTACCTGCAACACAACCTGCGCATTTGCTAAAGGCTTAATAATCGGTTCTGGGGCAAGTTGCTGTTGTTGATATTGCAACATTAACTTAGCTGCTTTTTTCGGAAAGTACTTCTGCATCAAAGCAAACAATACCGCAGCGCTGCGCGCATCTGCATTACCGCTTACATGCCAAGGTAAAAAGTGCATTTGAAAGGCACTTAATGTATCAAGGGTTTGTGGATCAAGTTGATTAGTCACGTGTACATCATAACCATAACCACGTAACGCTTTTTGCATTAAACTAATGGATGGTTTAACTAAATTAAATTGCTGCCAATATTTATCAACCGTGTCACTGTCATACCATGCACCAATACCAGCTTGGTACAATTGATACCATGGAAAGCGCGGACCTGGATCGTTTTTTCGTGTAGGCGCTATATCGGAGTGCCCTACAACTTGAGTTGGGCCAATATCAGGGTTACAGGCTAAAATACCTTTACTGAGCTCAATCAATAACGCTATTTGTTTAGCGTCAAAATCGGGGAAAATACACAGTTTTGAGGCGTCATTTTCCATTTGCTCATCAGGTTTAACTTCGGGATAGTGACAGCTTGGTACGTTAACAATTTCGATACCAATTGATTGATCATTTAAATCTTCACGGCCTTGCCAAAAGCTTGTCCCGGCATGCCACGCCCTATCATGTTCATCAACTAGTTGAATTACTTTTAATTCATCCTCAGGGTAGCTAGGATCATTTAACTCTGGTAATAAATAATGAGCACTTAAACCACCTTCATCGACTAAAGCACGCATCGATTTTTCAAAATCAATAGCGGTGTAATGCATGACTAAAAACTTAACACGATGACTGTAATTGGCAGATTGTGTAAACTCGTAAGGTGTTGAAGCGCAACTAGTCAAAAGTGCGGCAGTTGTAACTAAACAAAGTTTTTTAAACCAAGATAAAAACGTCATAGCCTTCTCATTGCTGATCAAAGTAAATAAGCGCAATCCCAAAACCACGATTAGCGGTATGTGCTTTTAGTAAACAATACATTAAATAAACCCAGTTCTCATATTGTTATTATAGTTTGGACAACTCAATTTGAGTTGTATAAACCAAACCCTATCACAGTAAAATGATTTGTAAATAATT
This sequence comes from Pseudoalteromonas sp. SG43-6, assembly GCF_014164365.1. Lineage (NCBI taxonomy): Bacteria > Pseudomonadati > Pseudomonadota > Gammaproteobacteria > Alteromonadales > Pseudoalteromonadaceae > Pseudoalteromonas > Pseudoalteromonas sp. SG43-6. The sequence continues at coordinate 73,379 of NZ_JACJEZ010000021.1, read as the reverse complement.
TATTTCAACAAGTAAATTAAATAAAGATATTTTATCTCACCATAAAAACAGTGCCCAAGCGACTAGCAAATAAATCTGTTAGTTCGCGCTATTGGTGTTGTAAAATTAGATAATTAAAACTATATTATTCCAATTATTCTTAAACAATATTCCAAAACTTAATTGCGGCTATTGGGAATAATTTATTTTTTGTACGCACAGGAACAAGAGTAAAAACTAAGATGGTTACATTTGAACCTAGAATAAGTACAAATTTATTTCGATTAATGCTATAAATACGCCAAATATAAAAATAAGCGGGTAGTATGTCTACATTTGTAAAAATTAAAGCCTTACGTCAGTCCCTATCGAGCAGCGAAGCTAAGCTAGCCGACTTCACATTGAACTCAGCTAATGCTATTCGTAATCTTTCGTCTGTAGAGCTGGCTAAAGTTGTCGGCGTGAGCCAGTCAAGCGTTGTAAAATTTTCGCAAAAACTGGGCTACAAAGGCTTTCCAGCATTTAAGCTGGCTGTCATTGATGCACTCAATGATGAAACATCAGAACCAAAACTGCATGGTAAAATCACCTTAAGTGATTCACTAGAGCAAATAGCAGAAAAGCTACTCAGTAGTAAACTTGCTGTGCTTACTGAAACAAAAAACCTCAATGAAGCGCTAGCCATTGAACAGGCTGTTAGCTTGTTAAAATCAGCTAAGCGAATTTTAATTTGTGGTTTAGGGGGCTCTGCCCTGGTGGCTAAAGACTTCTCTTATAAGCTGCAAAAGTTAGGTATGCCAGCAATAGCTGAACCTGATGGTCATGCGCAGCTCGCCTATGTATCAACCTTTGCAAAAGGCGACTTAGTTATTGCGATCAGTGAATCGGGTGTTACCAGAGAAATTGCTGAAGTGGTAAAGCAGGCTAAGAAGAACGACAGTTACGTGATCTCTGTCACTAAATTTGGTAGTAATCCTGTTGCTGATCAAGCCAATGTTAGGCTTTACTCTGTGGCAGAAGAAGAGTCAGTCCGTTTATCATCGATACTTGCCCGTACTGCGCAAGACTTTGTTATTGATATTCTATTTATCGCTTTAACGCAATCGAGTCGTCAAGGTCGTAAATTACTAGAGCATTCAAATGACGTTGTTGGTGAATTTAGAAATCACTAACCAACGACATCCTAAAGAATTAAGGCCACTATTGTGGCCTTTCTTATTATAAAAACCACTTTAACAACAGCCGTGCAATAATAACCTATCTCTCGTTTGCTAATTTATAAATTATTTCTTTATTCCATGCCAACCAAAATTTTTTAGTTCATAAACAATAATTATTATTGTAACTCCAACAGTATTGTTCCAACTCAATAAAAAATCCTCCTTCTTTAGAATGAAAAACACAAAAACATGTTATTTCAATACATTAAATATGAGTAACTGCGCTAAAAATCGCGAAAACACTCCCCCAGCCTTACGCTTATATTGACAAAAAATATAACGAAACCAGTTTTTATATATTTTATTTATAGATACAACAAAAATAAGGAAGAGTTTATTCTTGACCATTAATGGCAACGCATGTTTAATGGAATAGCAACAATTGATCAAAGTTTATAACTCTGTTTGGGGAATCAACAAAGTTCAGAGCTATAAGTTAATTATAATAAGGACGGGGAAAACAATGAAAAAACATGTACCAACCTTCACTATAAGCTCGTTAGCGCAGGCCACACATCGCGCTCTGCGAGTGCCAAAAACTGCAATAACCACCGCTATAATAGCTGCCTCGCTAGCAAGTGCTCCTGCATTCGCGAATTTAAACGGTAGCATTAAAGGTAAGGTAAAAACCGAGCAAGCAAACCAACCACTAGCGGGTATTACCATTACTGCACGTAGTAACGTCATGCCAAAAGCGCGTACGGTGGTAACCCGTGAAGATGGCAGTTATGATCTCCCGCAACTAAAACCAGGCACTTATGAGCTGACCTTTGAAGACAGCAGCGGCGTTACACAAACAATAACTGTTGATGTACTGCTAGAGCAAACCTCAAGTGCTAATGTTGTTCTTGGCGGTAAAAAAGATAATGTTGAAGTAATTACAGTGACAGGCAGTAAACTATTTCGCCAAGGTAAATCAGCACTCACAAACTCATTAGGTGAAGAGGGAATTAATAATGTCCCTGTAGGTCAAGATTACCGAGACCTTTTAAAGCTTGTCCCTGGTATAGAACTTTCGGCAAATTCAACGTTGGGCCCATCAGCTGGTGGATCAGGTGTTGATAACTCATATGGCTTTGATGGTGTTAATGTGTCATTGCCGATGTATGGCAACTTAGCTTCAGAGCCATCAACACACGATGTTGCCTTTGTTACTATGGACAGAGGTGGTGCAAAAGCGGTTGGCTTTAACCGTTCTGGTGGCTTTTCAATTGACACAGTATCAAAATCTGGTACGGATGAGTTTCACGGTAATATAGAATACAAAATACAACCAAAAACCTTTGTTGCAACGCCAGTAGGTGAAGAGAGCTTTGAGCTTGATAAAAACTGGTTAACCGCAAGTTTAAGCGGTCCACTGATTGAAGATACATTATATTTTTATACCTCTTATTACCGTCCTGAAGAGACCAAAGCAAACAAAAACACAGCCTATGGCGAAGTAAAAGATTATGAGAGTATCCGCGACGAATACTTTGGTAAATTAACCTGGGCACCAACTGATGATATTTTGATAAATATCTCACAACGTACCTCAGATAAAGAAGTGAAAGGCGATTCGATTGGTGCTTACGAGATGGACACTGTATCTGTCGGCAGTAAAGCTGATCAAGATATCTTTACTTTAGATGGTTCATGGATCTTAGGATCAGCAACCACACTTTCGTTCCAATATAGTAAGTTTGAATTAGAAACAGGCTCACAACCTGATACACCATTGAGTGTAATCCCTTCTTTATCAAGCCAACTTGGTATTGATGACTTAGCTCAAATGGGTTATTTCTCTGTCCCAAGCTTAAGAAGTTATGACCCAGATGAAGGATTTAGCGAAGCACAAATCGCCGCATATAATGCTGGCGCAAATGCATTAATTAATACCTATGGCTATCTTGAAGACGCAGTGATGAAAGGCGGTGGTGGTGTTGGTGCATACGCAACTTATGACAATCAAAACTTTTATCGTGATTCCTTTGAAGTTAGTTTAGAACATGAACTTAGCTGGGGCGATGCATACCACATACTCCATTTTGGTGCAAAATGGGAAGAAGGCGAAGAGCAACTAACCAGACTCTCTAACGGTTGGGGTTCAATTGCATACATTGGTGGCTTAGTTGATGCTGATGCAAACACTGATGGTTTTGACCCTGCAAATGCTATCTACCGTGCTCGAGTCCAACAAATGAGTTTAGCAACGGCTGATGGCGCGCCTGTATCAGGCATTAACTCTGAAACACGCAGCCTAAACTTTGAAATTAACGATACTATAGAATTGGGTGATTGGACTTATAACTTAGGATTATTGGTCAGCCAAGACACTTGGTATGGTCAAGGCTTAAAAGCTAAATCTGGTACTATTTCTGGCTATGAAGTTGCTCCTGGTCACAAGTACCAAATGTACCAAACCAACTGGAAAGATATGCTGCAACCTCGTTTAGGTGCAACATGGACTTATTCTGACGAAGATTCCGTATTTGCAAACTTTGCGATTTATAATCCTGAAGCGAGTTCATTATCTCGCGCAGCATCATGGGATCGAAACACTCGTGCCGAAATTGAGTTATTACTAGATGAAGCTGGCAATATTTTATCATCTTCACCTAGAAATGGTTCATCTGGTAAAGTATTCCAAGATGATATGAAACCACGTCGTATTAACGAATTTACTATCGGAACCACTAAGTATGTTGGTTCTGACTTAGTATTACGTGCCCATGTTCGTCACCGTAAAGGCATGCACTTTTGGGAGGATATGCCAAACAATGCGCGTCTAACTGATTACTCAGGTGTTGATGCCGAAGGTGTACCGCAACACATTGCAGATAAAGGCTTATATGTAGCTAACTTAGCTGATATTCGCGACGAAATTGGTGGTTCATCGTATGTAATTGCAGAGGTTGATGGCGGCGAAACCAAATACTGGGAAGCGAGTATTGAAGCCGAATACTTGGGTGAGAATAGCTACGTAAACGCTTCATATGTGTGGAGTCACTACTATGGCAACTTTGACCAAGATAACACCACAACAAGCAATGATGCGAATAACTTTATTGGTTCATCTTACTATGGTGATGGCCGTGGTCGTTATTCATGGGATAACCGTTATGGCACACTCTCAGGTGATAAACCTCACCTGTTAAAAGTATACGGTTACTATACTCTTCCTTGGGAAGCTAACTTAGGGGCGTACTTCGTATTCCAATCAGGTAAAGCATGGGAAGCATGGGATGGAACAACATATGGCTACCCTACAAGCCATATTAGCCGCTATGCAGAGTCTGCTGGTAGTCGTCGCACTGCTAGCCATTGGCAACTTGACTTAAACTATACGCAAGACTTTAAGTTCTCTGGTGATATGGAACTACAATTTCGTGCTGATCTCTTCAACGTATTTAATCGTCAAACAGGTTATAACAAAAACCCGTATGTACTTGAAGAGAAATTTGGTGAATCGCGTAGCTACTACAATCCACGTAGCTTGCAGTTATCAGTTAACTTTAAGTTTTAATCTTATGGATTAAAGTAAGCGCTCAATGGGCGCTTATTTCCCCATCCATGGTAAGGCCACAATTGTGGCCTTTTTAATGCCCTTTTTAATGACTAATAACTCAAATCATCCCAATACAAAACAAATACCTTATTTGTTTTTAACCCACCTTTGGCAAAGTTAAAATGCAGGTCGCGGTTTATCCCAATATGTAGGCAAAGGTTTAACGTTATTGTCGCGAGGTAAACTCGCTTATATGGACTCCTCCTATTGCACAAGCCTTTTTACATTAAAATGATGTGATTGCGTGCTTATATACGGGCTCTAATGAGGCGCTACCTCGGCCACTTTGATGTTTTCGCGCCCTTGTGCCTTATCTGCTACACGGTATCTTCGTACACTAGCGATTTTTCAGGCTCTCAAGGGTGGGTCTCACCACTTAATGCTCTATCTTGGCTTGTTCAATTCTTTTGTTTACTGACTTTTTATTTTTACGCGGTTAATAATCTTGCTTCATAACTCGTTCCATTTTTGAGTAAGACGTAGGCTGTTCGCATTGTTTTGTTTGCTAATGCAATAGCGGCGCACTTGACACCTTTTCTTATTAGAAGGTTTTTTATCCATCGTTCTTTTTCTGTCGTGGCTTCTCTGTTTTTTAATTTACTCACTACTGAGCGAGCGCCTAAAAATAGGTTTCGTCTTAATGCACCACCTCGTCTTTTGGGTATGCGCCCTATCTTTGCTTTGCCACCTGTCGAATGCTGTAATGGTGTCACTCCTGCACACGCCGCAGCACTTCTTCCATCGTTAAACTGTGTCGTGTTACCTAAAAAAGACAGGAGCTCGATAGCCGTGATTGGGCCGACTCCTTCGAGAGCCATTAAGCGTTGACAGCCATCATTTTGTTTTGCAATACGCTCTATTTGTTTTTGCAGCTCTACCTTATTGTCACACTGCTGTTTATAAAGTGAATAGCTGAGCGCGAGAGCATGCTTTAGTTCTAGCGGCAGTGTGTTTTCTGCATCTTCTAAAATATCGGGTATGGCTGCTTTAAATGCGGCCTCACTTTGGTTAATCACAATACCAAACTCAAGGAGTAGCCCGCGTATTTGGTTTGATAACTGAATTTTTTGTTTATCTGCTAACGCTCTTACTTTGCTAAGTGACTGTAAAGCCTGCTCTTCAATGGTAAGAATTTTACACGAACGAACATTCGGGACTCGACTGGCAACGGCTATTGCGATTGCATCGTTCGCATCTGTTTTTTGCCCCTGTCTAAATGCTTTCACGAACAAAGGGTCAAGGAGTATTACATCATGACCAAAAGACTGCGCAGTGCGCGCAAAATGCTGGGCGCTTGCGCATGCCTCCATAGCAACAACCGACGGTTTTGCTTTAACTAATAACTCAAGCAGCGTTTGACGGTTAACTGATTTATTGGACATCAGTTTGTTGCCTTTAAACTGCGCCGCTTGGAAAGTATTTTTTGCTAAATCAATAGCAACTAAATTACAATATGCCATGTATGGACTCCTAATTTGGTAAAAGATTCTCTGCAGTTTCTTTATACCGTACACTCCCGTTAATGGGGAGGAGTCCATACATCTGCTACAAATACCCCCACTAATTGTAGTGGTTCATTTATGGAGACTATTTTTACTGTTTTGAGATTGACGCTAAAACAAGACAACATTAATTGAAAACTAAAAACGCAGCCTAAGCTGCGTTTGAAAGGTTTATAAATGAAAATAGTCTTATTGATATAACAAATATGCTGCGCGTTGCTGTTTAAAGCGAGCTAGATCTTGTTGCCAGCTTTGTTTGATTTGCAGCTCTGTTTGGCCGGCTTCGATAGCTAAACGCAGCTTATCAGTGCCTGCAAGTTTATCCATAAAGCCAGCACGTTCAAAGAACGTTTGCTCGTTTTGCATTAAAGTTTTGTAGGCTGTAATAAATAAACTTAAATCTAGTCCTTTGATTGTACTGTCTCGTAAATCAAGACCTTGCACCTCTATCCCTTTAAATTTAGGGTTCATTGATGCCCCCTCAATAGCACGCGGAGTGAAACTAAACTCCCCTAACGCAATCGGTGAATAACCTATCACTTGAAATGGAAAGTCTGTACCACGGCCAATTGTAATTGGTGTTGCTTCAAAAAAGCATAATGATGGATACAATGCAATTGACTGATCATTTGGTAAATTAGGGCTTGGCTGAACAGGTAAACTATACGTCATATCGCGGCGATAATGCGCCACAGGCACAACCGTCAAGTTTAGTGACGAAGCTTTATTTATCCACCCTTCACCTTTGATCATTTTTGCCAGCTCGCCCACTGTCATACCATGTAATACAGGAATTTCATGCATGCCAACGAAAGACTGAAATTTTAACTCTAAAACTGGCCCATCAACATAAGCAATATTCGGGTTTGGCCTATCAAGTACAATAAAATCAATGTTATTCTCAGCAGCAGCTTCCATCATGTAATGCATTGAGCTGATATAAGTGTAAAAACGCACACCAACATCTTGAATATCAAAAATAATCACGTCTAATTCGCTTAATAAAGCGGTATCTGGCTTTTTATTACTGCCGAAAATAGACACCACATCAATACCGGTCTTTGCATCCACCGTATTTTTTACATGCGCGCCGGCATCGTGGTCGCCACGAAAACCATGTTCAGGGGCAAATATTTTAGTAACATTCACGCCTTTATCACGCAGTAAGTCGACTATATGGGTGTCATTAACTTGTGAAGTTTGATTAACGACTAAGCCAACTCGTTTGCCCTCAAGTTGTGGTAGGTACTGCTGATATTGTAAAGCGCCAACACTTAAATTTACTTGCGGTGTATCAGTTAAGATTGCATCGTCAGTGCTGTTGTGGGCGCATGCGCTCAAAATTAGGCATTGTAATATAACCAATAATCTAATTAACATTTATAGTTCCACCGCTTTTCGTAAAAAACCATCCGCTTGGGTTAACATTTGCTCAGCTTGGGCGGCATCTTTGCCTGTTAAGATGATTAAAATAGCCAATTTAGCACTTTGTTTTGCTTGGGCAAGCGCATCGACTCCTTGCTGATGAGTGCAATCGGTTGCTTGCATTACGATGCGGATCGCACGAGCATGCAGCTTTTCATTGCTGGCATTCACATCAACCATCAAGTTTTTATAGACTTTACCGGTGCGGATCATACTGGCTGTGCTGAGCATATTTAATACTAACTTTTGTGCAGTACCCGATTTCATACGTGTTGAACCAGTTACCGCTTCAGCGCCAACTACCGGGCAAATACCAATATCAGGTAGTTTCATTACCGCGGAGTTAGGATTACAGGTTACTCCAACGGTGATACATCCTATTGATTTTGCATACTCAATGGCTGCTCGCACATAAGGTGTACGGCCACTAGCGGCAATCCCTACCACGACATCTTTAGCTTGTAGATTAACGGCTTTAAGATCTTCTACGCCTAATTTTAAGCTATCTTCGGCACCTTCAACTGCTTTTTTAAAAGCCGTTTCGCCACCAGCAATTATTCCCATTACTTGTTGATCGCTGACACTGTAAGTTGGCGCGCATTCCACAGCATCTAAAATACCTAAGCGACCACTGGTGCCGGCACCAATATAAATTAAACGACCGCCTTGCTTAAATGCCGTTACAATATGATCGACCGCTTTGGCTATCTCTGGGATCACTAACTTTACAGCAGCGGCAACTTTTTGATCTTCCAAATTTATTTTGGTTAAAATTTCGCGACTATCGAGTAAATCTATATCCAACGTATCTAAATTTTGTCCTTCTGACACAATCCCGTTCAGCTCTTCTAAAAGTGCACGCTGCTGATTAAAATTAGACTCAGGGCTCATTGTGTAATCCTTGTGTATTCAATTTGTTTAATGCGGTCGCTGGCTAAAATCACCGCACCGGCTAACGAATCCCCTTGCCGGGGAGATAAATTCAGTTGTGTATTTTCATTTAATAATGCAATAGTTACGTCCGCTAAACCGCCAATAATTATGACTGGTAACTGGCTCTGACCACGACATTTTTCAATCAATCTCTCGACTTGTCGAACATGCTCACTAAGCACCGTATCGGCTATTATACACTGTGTTTTTAAACTAAAGATTAAAGGGCTAAAACGCGCATAATCTAACGCTTTGGCCTTCATTAACCAACTTGATATTTGTTCTCGCTCACGGCCAACTTGTTCACTCAGCTGTTGCGTTAGCAGGCTTTTAGGTTGCTCAAAGCGGTCTATTTCATCTAACAAGCATTGCACAGCACTTAACCCTAGGCGCGCACCACCGCCAAAATCATCAACAGAAAAACCCCAGCCGCCAATTAATTTTGTTTCTCCATCAGCGGATAATCTTGCTGCTACAGCGCCCGTTCCTAACGCTAACATTGCAACTGGCTGACCTAGATTTGCACCATATAATGAAGTGATTGCATCGCTAACAATACTCAATTGCGCAAATTTAATATCGCAGTCTAGCTGTAAGCTTGCAGTTACTCGCTCAGCCAACACTTTAGACGAGCCGCCCGCAAGTCCCATTACCGCCAAAATTTGGCTATGCTTAGCGCCACTTTGTGCACATACGCTAGTGATCACTTGCTGTAAACTAGTAAGCGCCGTATTAAAATCGTTATAAACTGAGGCTGCACCAGCCTGCGCAGTAAATTCTTCAGCGCTATGTAAATTCACTAATTTCGCCAGCGTTTTGGTACCCCCGCCATCAATAGCTAGTATATAGTCAATGTTCATGCCTATTGGGCTCCTACAGCTGACTGGCCGCGCTGGGCAAGTTGAGGTTTACCTAAACAACACACTAGAGTCGACAACGCAGTACCAATACATAACTGCCAAGTAAAGCCTAAATAGAAGCGATCTGCTGCCGGCAATAACCAATCAATGATGTATGGTTGCATGAATAAAGTGATCATAAAGCCGACAATTAACGCCGCCAATACTGAGCCTTCACTGCCACGTTTAGTAAATAGTGTTGTAAAATACACGCCCAGTAAACCACTGTACGAAAACACCATGACACTCAGCGCAAACTTAAGAAGCGGCATATCACTGTATTGCTGCCAGAAATAACAAACTATGGCCATTAATGCTAATGATAGGCTCACAACCGCCATGCCAATACGCCCGGCTTTAACAAAATGGTTATCGGCAACTTGCTTATTTTTAGCTGCTAAATAAGGTCGATATAAATCTTGTACAATGACCGACGACATCGAGCTTAAACCGGAGTTTAATGTTGAAATGGCCGCGGCAATGATACCGACGCTAACTAAACCTTTAACACCAGCAGGAGCCTCATTAAGTACGTAGTACATAAAAATAGTGATTTTTTCACCATTAAATTCTTGTACGACTTGCGCACCGTCACTGTTCATTAATGCTGGCTGCTGATAAACGATATAAAGTAATAAACCAATAAAGATAAATACCAACATCACGGGAATAACCATCACGATAGAAAGTAGTAATGCTTTACTGCCTTCTTTGTCACTCTTACACGTCAGTAGACGCTGTGTCATATCTTGATCAAGACCAAAGGCGGCAATGTTAAGTAATACAAAGCCGGTTAATACCGACGCCATATTGAACACCCCACTTGGGCCAAAATCTAAATCAAATTTGAAAATCGCCAGCTTTGAATCAGCACCGGGGGTTGGCTCATTTAAGGTTGCTAAAATAGTTGAAAAATCAGCGGGGATCAGTACCAACAAACACCAGATAACGGCAATCGCAGCACTGACATATACGACACTTTGCAGCACATCAGAATAAATTACACTGCGAATACCACCAAATACGGTATACAACAAACCCGCAAGTGCTAATAGCAAAGTCGCTATAATCACACTTTCTGCGGCTATATTACCGTATAAAATCATCGCTACTGCAATCGCGGCCATATATAGACGTGCGCCACTGGCGAACACTCGGCCAAATAAATACATTAAGCCGCTGCGGCGTTTAGCTTTTGGCCCTATGCGCTTTTCAAGCAGTTCATAAACGGTGTACACTTTTTGTTGATAAAACTTAGGGATCAGAAAAATAGAAACAATAAATGCAGCTATGAATGCGCCAATGTTCGTCGCTAAATACGATAAATCACCTTGATAACCCTGATCAGGTCCACCAATAAAAGTGGCAGCAGACTGTGAAGTAGCTAATACCGAAATAGCCACCATCCAGGTCGGCATACTATTACCGCCTAAAAAGAAGTCTTTACTTGAGTTGGCGCGCTTACGGTTAAACCACCAACCACTGAGTAATAAAATTGCTCCGTAGCTTGCGAATACGAGCCAATCAAGCAAGGTGTATTGTGCACTCATTTATTATCCCAATTTCAAACCAACCAATGGAATATATTATTCCATTAAATTAATAAAAAGAAAACAATTTTATTATTTACTTTGTAAAGCCACGCGATCGCGTGGCTTTACACGTATTATTTAATCGCTGGCAACTTCCAAAGCAATTGTTTTTGTTGATATTGTTCGCTAGGTAAGCTCACTAACAATGGTTTTTTCTGTTCATCTAACCAAGCTAACAAGGTATCCATATTCTGCTCAGTCATTGCAGTACAACCGGCAGTTGGTTTATTTTCTGCGCGCCATAAATGCATAAAGATACAACTGCCTGCACCATCAACATTTTGACTATTGTGCTTAACCACTAAGCCTTTTTTGTAAAGGTTATCTTGGCTGTAAATATCACGGCGCATCCACTCTGACGAGTCTTTGACAGCAGCCTCTCCTACCACTGACTTATTAACTAGCTGGTTATAAAATGGCGAACCTTTGACATCAACACAATAGTCGTCAGCAGTCATGCCTTGGTAGGTCATATTGGTTTTTAATGAATCTAAATAACCAAACGCGGTGCCGAGTTCAAAAATACCAGCGGGAGCTTTACCATCGCCTTCTTGTTTTTGTTCGCCCGCTTGAGCTGGGTGTAAACCTATACCCCACGCAAGACCGGTGCGCCCAAGTACCACACTGTGACCTTGGCCTTGTTGTTGCCATTGTCCTGCAACACGCTCAAATCGATACAATTGTGCGGCAATGGCTTGCCAATCATCTGCAACCACCACCACTAACTGTTGGCTTTGCTGTGGGATAACTGCAGCACTTGCAGCTGCTGATGTACTTGCACTATTTGCACAGCCGCTGAGGGCTGCTGTGGTGATTAATGTTATTATTATTTTTTTCATAACGGCCAAATTCCATCGTTTATCGGTTGTAATGTGTCGATACTTTTAATCCCCAAGCCAGGACCATCACTTAACGTGATCGCTGGGCCATTAAATTCCACACCGCCTTGCACCGGATCATATTGTCCAAGCGCTGGACCGTCTAAGTCTATTTTACTGATCTGCTGGGCTTTTGCAGACGCTAAATGCGCAGCACCTGCAACGGCAATACTGCCTTCTAACATGCAACCGATCATACAATCAGCTTGATACTGTGCAGTAATATTGGCAATTTCAATAGCACGACTTAAGCCACCCGTTTTCATGACTTTGATATTGATAATATCAACAGCATTTTGCTCTAATAATTGAATTACTTGCTTGGGCGAAAAGGCACTTTCGTCAGCCATGATCGGCGTATTTACCCGCTCAGTAATATACTTTAAACCTTTAAAATCATCACTTTTCACTGGCTGTTCAACAAGTTCTAATTCAACATTGTGGCTTTCTAATTGCTGTAAAACAAACACCGTTTGTTTAGCATTCCAGCCCTGATTTACATCCAAACGAATTTGCGTTTGCTGGCCAAAACCTTGATAAATCGCTTTCACTCGTTCGATATCTTGCTGTAAATCATTGCCAATTTTTACTTTTAAAATATCAAAACCTTGCGCTACAGCCACAGCACAATCACTGAGCATTTTATCAATATTATCAACGCTAATAGTGATATCAGTTCGTAATGTTTGACTACCACCGCCGAGCAATTTATACAGCGGCGCTTGATATAATTTACCCCACAAGTCATAAACAGCCAGCTCGAGTGCGGCTTTAGCGCTGTAATTTGCCACCACACTTGATTGGATCACTTGGCAAATTTGATTGAGGTTTTCGATTTCCATACCAATTAGTTTTGGCGCTATAAATTGTTTAATAACGCTAAGGATACTTTGGTGAGTATCACCGGTTATTACTGGCGTAGATGCCGCAGCACCATAGCCAATTTCGCCTTTATCGGTTTCAATTAACACCACTAAGTCTTCAATATAGCTCACTTCACGCAGCGCTGTTTTGAACGGCGTAACTAATGGCACTTTAAGTTTGGCAAAACGTATCGCCGTAATCTTCATTTTTAACTCCTAGCGAATACGCTTAATATTATAAGTACGGTCTAAATAGCTCTGAGTTTGCGATAAACGCAGTGGCAATAAAGGCGTTACCGATACCCCATTAAGTGAACTTGAATAAAAACTACCATCAGCCTTGTTATAACCCAACCCTTTAACATCATGGATCACATACGGTTGACCGTCTTGTTCACCTAAGTACATCATTACATGGCCTGGTATATAAATTAAATCGCCCACTTGCATGTTATTAATTACCGCTAATTTATCGCTTTCATTGCTGGTTTTATCAAAACGGTGATTAGTACCATACTCCCCCTTCCCCTGCTGACCTGAATTACGCGGCATTAATAGACCAAATGATTTATATATTTCGCCAACAAAACCAGTGCAGTCACGGCCATTATAGTCGTGTCCCCAACCGTAGCGTTCGCCTAAAAATTTAAACCCTTGTTTTATCAAATGCTGTTGGGTGTAAGGTAAATACCCTAAATGCACATCACTGCTGCGACTGATCAAGGCAGGCTTAATAACTAACTGACCTTGTTCCCCGCGGGTTGGCAGTTGCACAACATAATTAGCGTAGGTGTTTTGGCCATTTAATAAATGAGGGGTTTTTTCTGCAGGCATTAGAGGCAGACGAACGCCCATGTCCAATTGCACTTGCGATGTAGTGGCATCATTAGGCACGTAAGCAGTATTTACTTTTGCGCCAGTTATCAATAAAAAGTCATCGTTATTTTTAAATTCACGAAGTGTGCTTTTATTCGATATCGCAATATCAGCTTTGGGCGCCCATGCTAGATAGTTATAAGCGCGCACAAGTAACCATTTCTTATCGGCACTTTCATGCAAAATAGCCACTGTATCACCGGGGAACAATCCGCTTTCTTGAAAACGGTCTAAGTCATTATCTAAGCCACTATTTAATACTCGGTCCGACGTTGGAAAAGTACGCAGGACTGAGCGCTTTACCACCATGGCATAACTAACTTGATTATTATCTGCCACAGCGTCTAAATTCAAATTGGCTAGATATTTTGCAAAATGCTTATTACTTAATGCCACGCCATTAGGGTAAAAACGCGGGCTTTTTGGTACCGCACTAATACTGAGTATATATGCCTTTAACTGCTCACGAGTTAGCTGAGAGGCAAAATCGAGTGGATCGACAATATGTTCATTGTCAGCAATCAATTGTTTATTAAATGCCGCGATTTGCGCTGCACTCATCAGAGTTTTATCTGTCACTTGGCTTAACCAGTGCTGCGGGGTTAATTGAGATTGAGTGACCCCGATGACATCTGATTGCCACGTGTTAGCCGCCGCAATGACGGGTGCCATGGTAATAATACTTGCTAATGAAATACTCAGGGCGATAAATGTATGTCGCATTCGTGGGTTCCCTATTATCAATTTGCTTGGTAAGTCGTGCTGTGTGCTACTTATTATTGCTTTTGCGGTATCAGTAACTGTTTAAATGCATGCGTAAAATTAGCCTGCATTTTTAAGCCAACCACGGCTAAATTTTTTTCACTTGCACCTGGCACACTATTTTGTGCCGCTAAGGTAAATTCGCGTCCACCTTGAATAAACGGTAAGTAAACATGAGCCAACATGACAGTTTCTGTGGTTGAGCGTGTTTCGCTTGGACCCCAACCTATTTTTTGCCAAACTCGCCATTGCCCCTGCGTTAACTCGTCTAAAATTTGTTTTGCTGGGCGAGTATCGTCTGGTGCAAGCGCTTGCGCTAAAGAGTCAGTGATCATTTGACTGAGCCCTTGCATCATACCACCCACTTTAGCGGTTTTATCCGTATTGCCGGTGCCATTAAATAGTACATCAATGTCTTGTGCTTGTAGTAAAGGCTGCTGAGTTAAGGGCTCTCGAGTGTGGCTTGCTAAACGTTTTAACCACTCAGCTTGAGCCAAAGTTGTCATGGCTTTATTACCGGTTAAACCACAGCCATCACACCGGTAGTCTAAATAAGCAGGATCATCGGTATTAACAGTAAAATAAGCGATATTGCTAGCAATAACATCACTATCAGTACTTTGCCAACGAATCGTGCTAGGAGTAAAAGTCTCTGTAGCATAAGCACCTTTAAACATAATGCGAGAATCATTAAGCTTTAGCCAATTATCTGCAAATAAATTACTTAAATAATCACGCCCAGCAACATTAATAAAGTAGCTCGCTATTGCATTAGAGTTTCCATCAGCGCTGCCAAAATGCTCGTAGCTATTAATACTAGTGATCAAATCAGCAACATTGCTATCACCTATTAGCGCATGTGCACCAAGCTCTGGGTTTATTTGCCGTACTTTTGCAATTGCACCGCTAAAAGCTTGAATTTTAGATGAACTCCATGGCTCATATAAATCATTCTGGGTACCATTTGCTAAATAACGATACGCTAGTTGGTTACCTTGCTGTTGGTAATCAATTACTAACAACTTACCCTGCGATGTCGGAATATCAAAATAGTGCCAATCTGCTGCCACGCGTTGCTGCCACCCTAACTGACTGTAATTAACCTGCGCCGCCGTTTTATAGTGCGATTGCGCAACACGATTAGCAACTAAATGCGCCTGCATAGGAATATTTGTTAAATCAGCCGGTAAGACAGGCGCAGCCAACATCACCTGTTGATAGAACGTCTTATGTTGCTCTTGTAACGATGCAACAGTCTCTTGCTGTGGCTGACTCTGACAGCCAAAAAGCCCAGTTACTAAGCTCACACTGAAAACATTCAGCCCCGCTTTTTTCAGTTTCATTACAATCAAAATTAAATTCCTTATGATTTTTATTTTTGGAATATTTTATTGAAAATAACATATTTTCCACAGCAAGCAAATATTTGCATCCGATTAACATCTTAAAACGTACTAGTATTAAATATAAACATTTCGACCTATTTATAAGGAAATGATAATGCGCACTTTTTTAATTCTATCTGGTAGCTTGTTTTGCTCTACCAATGTACTTGCAAACATTGAAGAAATTACCATATACGGACACCGCACGGGACTTATTGGTGAGGCTATTAGTGCATCAAGTGGCGTAATTGGCCAAGGTGAAATAGAAAACCGTCCAATGTTACGTAGCGCAGAAATGCTAGAACTGATCCCAGGTATGGCCGTCACACAGCACAGCGGCTCAGGTAAAGCTAATCAATATTTTATCCGAGGTTTTAATCTCGACCATGGTACTGACTTTGCCACCAGCATTGATGGTATGCCAATTAATATGCGTAGCCATGGGCATGGTCAAGGCTACACCGACCTTAACTTTATTATTCCTGAAACAATTTCGACTATAGATTATCAAAAAGGCGCGTATGGCGCCGCTCAAGGTGACTTTTCAACCGCTGGCAGTGCTGAATTTAATCTAGCTGATAACCCAAAACATCAACAACTTGACTTTTCAATTGGCGAAGACAATTACCAGCGAGTGATGGCATTAGGCTCAATTGGGATTGCTAACGGGAAAATTATTATTGCCGGTGAGTGGCAAGGTTATGATGGCCCTTGGCAAGATATCAATGAAGATGTAGATAAAAAAAATGCCCTAGTACGCTATGTAGGTAAAGCATGGGATGGCGATTTATCTGTCACGGCAATGGCTTATGACAACAGCTGGAATTCCGCAGATCAAATTCCACAACGTGCAGTTGAACAAAGTATTATCAGTGCGCTAGGTTCACTCGATACGACCGTAGGCGGCAGCTCTAGTCGCTATAGTTTATCGGCAAATTGGCAAGGCCAGCACATTAAAGCCAATGCCTATGTGATCAACTACGACATGGACTTGTTTTCTAACTTCTCTTACTTTTTAAATGATCCTATTAATGGCGATCAGTTCCAACAAGTCGATAGCCGGACAATTAGTGGTGGCGCACTGAGTTATCAATTTGCTGATACTCTTGCAGATATGCTAATCCAGCATACAGTTGGTGTGGAATATCGCCGCGATGATATTGATCAAGTTGGTTTATACAATACCAAGCAGCGCCAACGCTTAAGTACTGTGCGTGAAGATGCTGTAGACGAAGCCAGCTACTCAGCCTATTGGCAATCACAAGTAAATTTAAGCCAAGCACTCGAAGCCACATTTGGTGTGCGTTATGATTACTTTGACGCAGATGTTGATAGCAATAACAGTATTAATTCAGGCAGTGCAGATGATGATTTGGTTAGCTTTAAAGCCAGCTTAAATTACCTGTTTAATGACAACCTAGCCGGTTATGCCAACTGGGGGCAGTCGTATCATTCAAATGATACGCGTGGAGCGACTATTAAACAAGATCCGGTGACACTTGAGTCTGCTGATAAGGTTGATTTACTGGTGCAAAGCAATGGCGCAGAGCTGGGTTTACGCTACTTTGATCACCAACGGTTTAATTTATCAGCGGCATTATGGTGGCTAAGCTTAGATTCTGAATTATTATTTGTGGGTGATGCGGGTAACACTGAAGCCAGTGATGCATCAAAACGCTACGGTTTAGAGCTCAGTGCGTATTATTGGCTTAATGATGCCTTGAGTTTAGACGCCGAGGCCTCATTTACACATTCACGCTTAGATATCGATTCAAATGACGATCGAATTGAAGGTGCAGTGCCTGTGGTTGCCAGTACTGGCATTAATTGGCATATTACCCAGCAGTGGCAGTCTTCACTGCGCGTACGCCACATTGGCAAACGGATACTCAGTAGTGATGGCGATAAACGCTCAGAGCCGCTTACAGTCATTAATGGTTTAGTAAGTTATCAACAAACGCATTGGAAAGTGGGCCTTGAGCTATTAAATATATTTGATAGTACGGATCACGATATTGACTACTTTTACACGTCACGCTTAGCTGGTGAAGCTATTGAAGGCGTTGAAGATAATCACTTCCACCCAATTGAGCCGCGTACCCTGCGCCTAAACTTCAGCCTGTTATTTTAGTTTGGTTATTGTTATTAATAATTGAGCTAAATACTTTGCTGATCCGGTTTATACTTTAAGGTATGAAGCGGATCAGCAAGGCTGCATTTTAAATTAACTCACTTAGCACTACTAAATAGCCATAGTGCACTTGTATATAAGCATTAAATAATCACCAGTTAGCCTTTAAAACTCTGCCATGGTCCTGTGATCGCTAATGTTTTTGTTGGTGAATACACATTAACAAATAAGGTGTTGCCATCAGCAGAAAAACAAGCTCCCGCCAACTCGGTTTGCGCTGTTAAGCGGGCAAAATTATATACATCACCACTAGGTGTTACGCCACGTAAATGGTTATCTACCACGTCGGTATACTGATCTTCACAAACGATCAAGTGCCCGTTAGGTGCAACAGTGAGATTATCACCAAAGTTAAATAACGACTTATCTGTGCTTTCTACAAATAGTTGAACGTGTCCTGGAGCTAGATGCTCTTTATCTGTTCCTTCAAATGCTGATGGTTGATACTTCATCACTTGACCAAGCTGCTTTTGACCACCATTAGTGCAACAAAAATAAAGTTCTTTTTCACCCCAATGTATCCCTTCACCACGAGCGAAAAGTGCAGCGCCTTGTTTGTGGCCGCGTATTCTTAAATCGTCTTTTGGACTTTCAGGTTGCGCCAAATCAACCCATTCAACGGCCATATTGTGTTGTAAAGGCATTACCCCTGTAACCCAATTACGAGTATCAAACTGTGGCTGTGCTTTAATCATCATAGCTTGAAGTTTACCTCCTTTACTCAACTTACCGTATTCATTAGGAATAAAACGATAAAATAAACTATCGCCTTTATCTTCTGTCAGATAAACAATACCGGTTGTTGGATCAACAGCAGCTGCTTCGTGGTTAAACCGCCCCATTGCCTTGAGAGGCTCAGGGTTTACTAGTCCTTTAGCGTTGGCTGGTATCTCAAAAATATAACCGTGATCTTGATTAAAGCCATCCGCTTTAGTCAGAACAGTCTCTTCGCAAGTAAGCCAACTACCCCATGGGGTAATACCACCTGCACAATTGCGGATCGTGCCAGTGAGTGACAAATATTCTTGCTCTTTTTTACCGGTTTTTAAATTATAAATAATATGACTTGTGCCTCCTGGCAAAGCAACACCTTGCGCAGTAGTGTCATAAGCAAATGACGTTTTATGCGTTTGTAAGCTAACATCTGCTTTTGCTAAATCAGTTGGTTTTAATTCATGGTTTCTGACTAATGCAACCCGCTCATCATCAAGGGCAATACAGCCCATACCATCGGCTTTATCTGGCACTGTAAAGCCATCATCCATTTTATCACCCAGTTTTGATATAACTTGATAGCTAAACCCTGCTGGTAAATCGAGTAACTTGTTAGGATCAGTCACTAACGGACCATAGGCACTTAAATGCTCACTCACGTCAAGAAATGGTACTTTGCCAAAAGTACTACGAGAAAGCCCCATAAAAGCGAGTGTACCGGCACTAATAATAAATTGTCTTCTTGAGATCATCGTAAAACTCATAGTGTGATAAAATAACAGGCATATGATAAATGAAATTATCCTATAAAAACGGCCTCCATAAAAAGTTCATACAATTGTCATATCTCAAAGCAAACCTCATTGACACTTGATCTATTAAATTTCAGGCATAAAAAAACCGACTCTCGTCGGTTATCTTCTATTAACTTTAATAGTAATAGAAAGTGGTGAGTGCAGGACGTATCTTCAAAGAGTGAACCTTCGACCACTCGGTTGGTGGTTT
>NZ_JACJEZ010000021.1:0-53508 GCF_014164365.1 Pseudoalteromonas sp. SG43-6 | reverse complement strand
GCAGGACGTATCTTCAAAGAGTGAACCTTCGACCACTCGGTTGGTGGTTTCAACTTTAAAAAGCGCGGGATAAACCCGAGCCTACAGCAAATTTCAGGCATAAAAAAACCGACTCTCGTCGGTTACCTTTAAATAGAAAGTGGTGGGCGCAGGAGGATTCGAACCTCCGACCGCTCGGTTCGTAGCCGAGTACTCTATCCAGCTGAGCTATGCGCCCACATTCTATTTTGATTTTAAAGTCTTACTTTGACTGACGCATTAAGCTAATTAATAACAAAGCTTATTACGAATTTTAAAAATAAAAAAACCGACCATGTGTCGGGCTCTTTATAAATTAACACTAATAGAAAGTGGTGGGCGCAGGAGGATTCGAACCTCCGACCGCTCGGTTCGTAGCCGAGTACTCTATCCAGCTGAGCTATGCGCCCACATTCTATTTCGATTTTAATGTCTTCTCTGACATATTAGTATGCAATAACTAATATAACTCTCAGTAGTAAATAAAAGTGGTGGGCGCAGGAGGATTCGAACCTCCGACCGCTCGGTTCGTAGCCGAGTACTCTATCCAGCTGAGCTATGCGCCCACTTTTTTATACTCTAATTCGAGTTTCTTACTAATAAGTAAATGATGGTGGGCGCAGGACGTATCTTCAAAGAGTGAACCTCCGACCGCTTGGTTTACTAAACCAATCACTTTTACTTGCTTATTTAAACTCTAAGCAGAGTGTGTAAAAGATGGTGGGCGCAGGACGTATCTTCAAAGAGTGAACCTCCGACCGCTTGGTTTACTAAACCAATCACTTTTACTTGCTTATTTAAACTCTAAGCAGAGTGTGTAAAGGATGGTGGGCGCAGGAGGATTCGAACCTCCGACCGCTCGGTTCGTAGCCGAGTACTCTATCCAGCTGAGCTATGCGCCCATTCTTTACTTTACAAGATAACCATTTATAAAATAAATGGCGGAGAAGGAGGGATTCGAACCCTCGATAGAGCTACAAACCCTATACTCCCTTAGCAGGGGAGCGCCTTCGGCCACTCGGCCACCTCTCCGTCTTGTGGGGCGTATAATAAAGATTTCAGAAAATATGTCAAACACTTTTCTTGTTTAAAGTAACTGTATGGTTAGAGAACACCCATAACAGCCAAAAAAGAGTCAACTTTGTTTAATCGTTAATCAAATTAAGAGGTTTTAATATCAGCGGATACACCGAGAACAGGCACTAATTCGTCAGTTAATTGTTCGAGATATTGATCTTGGTAGCCTAATTGCTGAAATTCAGCAATACATGCTCGATAATAGGTTTCTCTTTGTAATTCAATACTGAGTACTTCAGAGGGTGAATCAGGTTTATTATCTTTCATATAAAATCCGTTTATATAAGCCCTTTAGATTGACGCGAGTTTAAAAAACCATGCTTTATGCTGTTTTTTCAGTCAATAGTTTAGCTAAATTTAGAAATAATGCTCGTTCATTTTGATGATTTTATATAATTAATTTTTATTTTCACATAATTCAATACGTTAAAATTAAAATTTTATTATTGCCAGTATAATTTCCATTGACGGGACCCGCTACAGACACAAAAACGCCGCTATTAAAGCGGCGTTTATAATATCAACTTAATCTAACATAGCATTAGTCAGCTTGTGGGCGCATATGCGGGAACAAGATAACATCTTTAATTGTTGATGAGTCAGTAAATAGCATCACTAAACGGTCGATACCAATCCCCTCACCTGCCGTAGGCGGAAGGCCATACTCTAGCGCGCGAATGTAATCTTCGTCGTAGTGCATTGCTTCATCATCGCCGGCGTCTTTTTCTTCCACTTGGCGAGTAAAGCGCTCAGCTTGATCTTGTGCATCATTAAGCTCAGAGAAACCATTTGCAAGCTCACGGCCACCAACAAAGAATTCAAAACGGTCAGTAACAAATGGGTTTTCATCGTTACGACGAGCAAGTGGTGATACTTCCCACGGGTAACCGGTGATGAAAGTAGGTTGAATAAGCATGTGCTCTGCTGTTTCTTCAAATATTTCACATAAGAACTTACCTGGGCCCCACACACAATTTTCAGGAATTTTAACGTGCACTTGCTTTGCGTACGCTTTTAATTCGTCAAAGTGATTTTCTGGATCATTGAATACTGCAGCATTAAACTCAGGATTATATTTTAAAATCGCATCCGCCATACTTAAACGGGTAAACGGTTGGCCAAAGTCATACTCTACTGAGTCAACCACTTCGCCGTTCTCGTTTTTAGTCGTATTAACCACAATTGGGCTACCCAATACGTTAGTCGCAACAGTACGCAACATGTCTTCGGTGATGTTCATCAGGTCAATGTAATCAGCGTAGGCTTGGTAGAATTCGATCATAGTGAATTCTGGGTTGTGACGCGTTGATAACCCTTCGTTACGGAAGTTACGGTTAATTTCAAATACACGGTCAAAACCACCTACTACTAAACGTTTTAAGTAAAGCTCTGGTGCAATACGTAAGTACATATCGATATCAAGTGCATTGTGATGAGTCACGAATGGACGCGCAGATGCACCACCAGGGATAACCTGTAGCATTGGCGTTTCAACTTCCATAAAGTCACGATCTGCTAAGAAGCGACGAATACCTTCAACTACTTGTGAACGAATACGGAACGTTTCACGGGTTGCTTCATTAGTGATCAAATCAACATAACGTTGGCGGTATTTAGTTTCTTGATCAGATAAGCCATGGAATTTTTCAGGAAGTGGACGTAGTGACTTAGTCAGTAATTGATACTCTGTCATTTCTACGTATAAATCGCCTTTACCTGATTTATTAAGCGCGCCTTTAACACCAATGATATCGCCAGTGTCTAATTGACCGTATTTTTCTTTCAGATCTTTTTGGACATCTTTTGATGCATACGCTTGCACACGACCTTTCATGTCTTGAATTACAAAGAATGGTCCGCGTTTAGCTAGGATACGACCCGCGATAGACACAACGTGGTTAAGCTCTACTAATTCTTCTTTACTCTTATCACCAAACTCGGCCTGTAAGTCTGCCGTGTAATGCTCACGACGGAATTGATTTGGATGACCGTTAGCAGGGCAATTGGCGCGAATAGCGTCTAATTTGCCACGACGCTCAGCGATTAACTTATTTTCGTCTTGGATTTGATCAGTCATTTTTTAGCTCTTTTTTAGCTTGGTGGTTATAGGCCAGATTTTAAGCTGGCTTCAATAAATTTATCTAAATTGCCGTCAAGTACCGATTGGGTATTACGGTTTTCAACGCCGGTACGTAAATCTTTAATGCGCGCATCATCAAGTACGTATGAACGTATTTGACTGCCCCAGCCGATGTCAGATTTGGCATCTTCTTGGGTTTGCTTTTCAGCATTTTGCTGCTGTAGCTCAAGCTCAAATAACTTCGCTTTTAACTGCTTCATCGCTTGTGCTTTATTTTTATGTTGAGAGCGTTCGTTCTGACACTGCACTACCGTATTTGTCGGTACGTGGGTAATACGTACCGCAGATTCTGTGGTATTTACGTGCTGACCACCCGCGCCTGATGCACGGTATACGTCGATACGTAAATCAGCCGGATTAATATCAATCTCAATATTATCGTCAACTTCTGGATAAACAAATGCAGAAGCAAACGAGGTATGACGACGGCCACTTGAATCAAATGGGCTTTTACGTACTAAACGATGAACCCCAGTTTCTGTACGTAACCAGCCATACGCGTATTCACCAACAAAGCGCACGGTTGCGCCTTTAATACCGGCAACATCACCGTCAGTGGCCTCTACCAGTTCAACTTTAAAGCCTTTGGCTTCACCCCAGCGTAAATACATGCGTAATAACATGTTACACCAGTCTTGAGCTTCTGTACCGCCTGAGCCTGATTGTAAATCAAGGTAAGCATCATTTGCGTCATGTGCGCCAGAGAACATGCGACGAAATTCTAAACCTTCAAGCTGTTCGTTTAGGTCTGTCAGTTCGCTTTGTGCTTCATTGAAGGTCTCTTCATCTTCTGCTTCAACTGCAAGTTCAAGCAACCCTTCAACATCGTCAGTACCAGTTACTAGATTATCGATAGTTTCAACAACCGCTTCTAATGCTGACTTTTCACGACCTAGTGCTTGTGCTCGCTCGGGCTCATTCCATACGGCTGAATCTTCAAGTTCGGCGTTAACTTCTTCTAAACGTTCTTGTTTAAGAGCGTAGTCAAAGGTACCCCCGAAGCAGTTCAGTACGTTCGCGAATTTCCTTGATTTGATTAATCACAGGATTCACTTCAAACATGTACATTACTCCAAAATGGCTGGTTTACGCGGCTAATCGCCAGGTAAAATTATGCTAATAATTATTTAAATTTCGCTTTAAATAATAAAACGCCCGATTTTAACAAAAAACCGTGCGTTTTATTAGTACTTTATGCATCGATAATAGATATTTTTTAAGCTACTTTTTGCAGCTCACGGACAATTAACTGTAATGAAAATTTACCTCTAAACTCATTGATATCGAGCTGATAGGCCAATTTCACCAAGCGCGCTTCAGTATCAGGCCACTCGCGCACATCAATACCGAAGGCAATAGCATCAACCAAACGCCCTGAACGGTGTTTTAATACCAGCTTTAAGTGCTTTTCACCAACAATGCGCTGCTGTACGAGTTCAAAAGTGTGTTCAAACACGGGTTCTGGAAATTGCTGCCCCCATGGCCCTGCTTGTTTGAGTACATTTGCAAACTCCATGCTAAAGCAGTCATCAGCAAGCTCGCCATCGGTTAAGATAATACAGCGTTTATGCTCTTCACTTAGCTGCCCACTTACCGCCTGCTCAAACTCACGTTTAAACTCACTAAAGTGCTGCTCATTAATACTCAGACCGGCCGCCATAGCATGACCACCAAATTTACTGATCAAATGTGGATGCAAGGTATTTAAGCGCTCAAGCAAGTCACGCATGTGCAAGCCTTCAATCGAGCGGCAAGAGCCCTTTATTTCACCGTTGTCGCCACCAGCAAAAATTACTGTTGGGCGGTGGTATTTCTCTTTTAAACGTCCCGCTAAAATACCGATCACACCTTGATGCCAGTCTTCTTGATATAAACAGATAGCATCAGGTGTTTGTTCATCGCTAAAAGCAAGCCTATCTAGCACGGCTTGTGCTTCAAGTTGCATGCCCTGCTCTATCTCTCGACGCTCATGGTTTAAACTATCCAGCTCAGCGGCTATGCGTCGCGCTTGATTGATATCAGTAGCCAGTAAGCAAGCTATGCCTAAACTCATATCATCTAAACGCCCAGCGGCATTTAAGCGTGGTGCAAGCGAAAAACCAAAATCACTGGCGCTTAAACGCGCTGCGTTACGATTAGCGACCTCAATCAGCGCTGTAATACCTGGGCGTGTTTTGCCGCTACGAATTCGCGCTAGACCTTGGTGAACTAAGGTGCGATTATTGGCATCCAGTGCCACCACATCAGCAACCGTACCTAGCGCTACAATATCAAGCAGATCGGCTAAGTTAGGCGGTGGTTGCTGCGCAAAATGACCAACATCACGCAATGCACTTCTAAGCGCAATCAATAAATAAAATGCAACCCCGACTCCTGCGATTGATTTTGATGGAAACTCACAATCATGGCGATTAGGGTTAACGATAGCGTCAGCATTGGGTAGTTGTTCGCCTTGCAAGTGATGATCGGTAACCAGCACTTTAATGCCCGCGGCTTTTACAATTGCGATGCCAGCAATACAGGAAATACCATTATCAACAGTAATCACTAGATCTGGTGCCATAGTGACTATTTGCTCGGCCAACGCGGGACTTAAACCATAGCCTAAGCTGAATCTGTCTGGCACTAAATAATCTAAATGAGCAAAACCAAACATCGCTAAGCCTTGCATTAAGGTAGCGGTGCTGGTTGCGCCATCGGCATCAAAATCACCCACGATCAGCACTTTACTTTGCGCTCGCAGAGCATGTTGAAGTAAAGCGGTGGCTTTATCTATGTCTTTAAATAATTTGAAGTCATGTAAAGTGGCTGCGCTATTATTTAGCTCATCGGCATGATTAACTTGGCGGCTGGCATAAATTTGTTTAATAACAGGGTGCAAATGGCTTGGCAGGTGTGAATCATCATGATGATCACGAGCAACAATTAATTTTTTCATGCAGGCGCGGTACTTTTAGATTAAGGAATAAAGACAAAAAAAGGCCTTAACGGCCTTTTTATAAAAAGCATAATACTATGACGATTTATTAGCGTCTAACGCAGCAGCTAATGCGGCCGCAGGCTGATAACCTGGGATCATCGTACCATCTTCTAAAATAATTGCTGGTGTACCGCTAATGCCAAAACTTTGGCCAAGCTGATAATGTTCTGCAACTGGGGCATGACAACCGGCCATTACTTTTGTATCAGCGCCCGATTTTGCTGCTGTCATTGCTTCTTGTTGATCTTTAGCACACCAAACATTCATTAGATCTGCATAGCCTGAGCCTTGTAAACCACCACGTGGAAACGCTAAATACTTAACGGTAATACCCGCTTCAAGTAAATCATCAAGCTCGCGGTGTAACTTACGGCAATAACCACAGCTAATATCAGTAAACACAGTTATGCTATGTTTCTCATTTTTAGCTTTGTAAACAATCATTGAGTCTTCGTATTGCGCTAGGCCTTCTTTACGAACGCCATTAAGCGCTTGCTCGGTTAGATTGTTACGGTTATTTAAATCAATCAAGGTGCCTTGCATTAAGTATTGACCATCTGCGCTTGCATACAGCACGCCTTTATCAGTGATCAACTCTTTTAAACCAGCCACTGGGCTTGGGCTAATTTGCTTAACAGTAACACCTAGCTCTGCAAACTTAGTCACGATTGGATCGTTGGCATCAGGAATGGCTGCAACGCCATTGGCAAACGCACTTATACTGGTGCCTAATATCGCACCGGCTAATACTAACTTTTTCATAATGTTCTCTTATATCCTGATAATTCTTAACTACTCAGACCGCCGAAGTACGAAAAAATTCTCACTAAGCGCGCGGATGATGTTGTTGATGTACCAATTTTAACCGTTCATTAGCTACATGGGTATAAATTTGTGTGGTTGATAAATCACTATGCCCTAACATCATCTGTACAACCCTTAGGTCAGCACCATGATTTAGTAAGTGTGTTGCGAACGCATGGCGCAACGTATGGGGCGATAAAGGCGATTCAACTGCTGCCAAAATAGCATAGTGTTTAATACGATGCCAAAAAGTTTGTCGAGTCATACCGACTCCACGCTTTGACGGAAACACAAAATCGGTGGCATGTTTGATCATTTGCGCGCGCCCCACTTTTAAAAATTGCTCGAGCCAATACATAGCCTCTTCGCCAAGCGGCACCAAACGCTCTTTATTACCTTTACCTTTAACAAACACCACCGCTTGGCGCAAATTAATTTGTTCAATACGCAACCCAACTAACTCGCTAACCCGTAAACCCGTTGCATATAATAGCTCTAACATAGCTTTGTCGCGCAAGCCCATCGGCTCTTCAACATTAGGCGCCGCCAAAAGTGCTTCTACTTCATTTTCTGACAACGTTTTCGGCAATGATAGGCCCGCTTTAGGCTGAGCAATATTTACCATTGGCGAATCAGTAATGTGTTTTTCACGCACAAAGTATTGGTAAAAGCGCTTTAACGCGCTAATACTGCGCGCCGTACTGCGAGGCTTTAAACCTAAATCAACACGATGCGCTAAATAGCTTTCAATATCTTGGCCACTCACGGTGAGCAAATCTTGACCTTTTAAAAAGTGGCAAAATTTATCCAAGTCGCTGCGATACGCAGATAAAGTGTTATCGCTTACGTGTTGTTCTAAATAGAGGTTATCTAAAAAAGATTCAAGATAATCGCTATTACCGAGTAGTTCGTCGTGATCTGTAATGGCTGAGTCTAATGACTCATGATCAGGTAACGTGGTCACAGTTATTCTCATAGTTATCAAGGTATCAATTAATAATACCTTACGGTAAACTTCAGCCTATCATATCAGGCAAATACACAGTGATAAATACGATGCAAATTGGTTTATTTTATGGTTCTACCACATGCTATACAGAAATAGCAGCAGAAAAAATTCGCGATATTATCGGTCAAGACATTGTCAGCCTGCATAACATCAAAGATGAACCATTAAAAAATGCAGAAAATTACGACTTTATCATCTTTGGTATCTCCACATGGGATTTTGGCGAGTTACAAGAAGATTGGGAGTCGATTTGGGACGACATTAAAGATGTTGATCTCAATGGCAAAACCATCGCTTTATTTGGCATGGGCGATCAACAAGGTTATGGTCAATGGTTTCAAGATGCACTTGGTATGTTACATGATGAAATAAGTAGCCAACAATATACTTTATTAGGATTGTGGCCGAACGACAGCACGTATGAGTTTGAAGCCTCTAAGGCACTCACCGAAGATGGCAAACACTTCGTTGGTTTAGCCCTTGATGAAGACAGCCAATACGAACACAGTGATGAGCGTATCGCTAACTGGGTTGAACAGATCATGACTGAGTACAGCGAGACATTATAAATCTCGCTGCGTAACACTGATAAGCGCAACAACGAATAGCTAAATTTACGGTTTAACAATGGCCTTATATGTTTCACCGATTAATCAATACATAGTTTATTTTCTATGTAACAAATGATAACGAATCATCTATGACTTATAGATATAATGCGCGGCTTTATGCCGCGCATGTAAAAAGTATTGCCTAGCACTGTAATTATAGTGAGAATGTACGGCCTATCGACAATACAATACGCTCATCTGCAGTATCAATATCTAGGCTGGTGTTCTCGCCCGCTACCTCAATGTCAAAACCCGCTAAACTTGTTTGATAAGCAAGACGATAGTGGTTATACGATTTACCATCGGTATCCCATGCAAACTTATCGCCATCGAGTGAATTTGAAATATCAAAGCTGGCACGCAGTGCGTGATTAGGTGCAAGTTCAATAGTGTGTGCAACCATAGAAATCACATGACCTGCGCCGGTACCAAAATAATCCCAGCTATACCAAAAGTTAAGCTCTGTTTGCCCTAACTCACTTGCGTAACCAAATTTAGTGTAAGCTTCAAAGTAGTTACCATCGCTTGAGTTGCTTCGCCCATGGTAACTGTAATACGCAAGGCCGTAATCAATACTGAGCGCTTCATTTAACTGCGCATAGCGACCGAAGTAAGCATCCCATTCAATATTTGTGTCGTCACCAAAGTCAACGTTTGACGCCCACGTGCCAGCATACATGCCTGACTCGCCAAATGAATAATCAAGGCTACCTTGTAACGCTGGGTCGTTTTGCGTTTGGCTCACACCATTAAAGGTATAATCTGATGCACCGGTTACGGTTGCTGACCAATCAGCCAATACTGAGGTTGAAAAAAGTGCAAACGGTAATGCGACTGCTAATAATGTTTTTTGTGTTGTCATGTTAATTCCTTCGCTACTGTATAAGCTAATATCTAGCTAGCTGATTCAATTTTTGTGTAGTCAATTTTGTTGTCTTTCGGCGAACTATCAATGTTACTCACAGTTTTAACTTTGCTATAGGCAATATAGGCTGCACACGCAAAGAACAAACCAATCACTAACACCCCGACCCACTGGATTTGTAGAAAGTTCTGCTTAAATAATAGGGTTAATAATGAAAGAGCGACAACATTTAGCGCAATATATTTAAATTTACCTAAACGTTTAACCGTCATACCCATATTGTCGGTGTATAAACGGATCAGTGAATCAAGCGAGTTGATCACAAACACTACGCCAACAAATACCATTGCAATATTTTTGATCCCTTGCGTAGCAATACCTGCTTCGTGATACTGATAAAGCACGCCAAACCAAATTGCGATTGGGATTGAAGGGAAAATTAACATTGCCCCCAATACTTGATAGGTTTTTAATCCACCGACAAAACGCGATGTGAATTGACCAATCATAATACTCCACGCAAACCACCAAAATAAATAAAACTCATGGTAATCATTGAGTGGCAGTACAAACTGATTAATATTGCCAAAGTAACTACCAATTAACGTTAAATTATTTGTAAAATCTGACACTTGGCCATTTTCGCCCATAAATGCGCCAAACCACATAAAACCAATTAGCGCTATAAATAACCAGGTAGTTGAAATACTTAGAAAACGTACATATTTAATATCGGTGCTTGAATACACCGCAAAGCAAATAGCTGCGAATACAATTAAATAAAATGACGGAATAATCGACTCACCATCACCAAGACTAGGTAAATACCAAGGTAGGTTAGAGAGCAATAAGAAAGCGGTGAAGGCACAAGTACCAATAATAACTACGTTATTGATTAATTTAACCCAAGGAATTTCGAAAAATTTCACTTTAGGTTCTATTACACAGAAATAAAAGCACGTAAGGAAATAGAATCCCCAGATCAGAAAGCCCCAATAACCAAACTCGATAGCTAGTGGATTGGCAAACGCGTACTCTGGGCTTGCTTTTATGTCTGCATAACCTGCAAACTCAGTGAGTGGAAACATGATCAAGCCAACATCTAAGCCTGATGTAAATAAGATGGCGATAAAGGTAAATGTTCTTACCGGTGTGACGCCAACACACTTTACATTGCCCCATTTTACTAAAATTGCAACAATTGCTAGTAGGGTGAAAATAATGCCTGCGCTAAGCCATAAGGTCATAATTCCCTCCCCAAAATAAATGAAAATACATCATTACGTCTCCGTGTTTTTAGCCTCGCATTAACGCACCACAAACAACTTATGATGCGCGCCACTGCAAGCCCCACAGCACAAAGTATGCTGCAGGTGACTTTATTAAATCTCCGAACTACGCTGCACAGTTTGCCATTGTGAATCGATGGCAACCTTTGCTTGCGATTTACTAAGTGGTGGCTTACCTAAAATTAAGTCAGCCGCTTTTTCTGCCACCATAATGGTTGGCGCATTTAAATTTCCGTTAGGAACCGTTGGGAAGATTGATGAATCCACCACATGCAGTCCCTCAATGCCATGTACTTGAGTGTTTGAGTTTACTACTGCCAGTTCATCTTCACCCATTTTGCATGAACATGAAGGATGGTAAGCACTCTCAACTGCCTGACGTACAAAAGCATCTATTTGTTCATCAGTTTGAATCTCTTTACCTGGTTGGATTTCGCCATCGCGGTAATCATCAAACGCACTTTGCTCAATGATTTCACGCGTTAAACGCACACAGGCTCTAAACCCTTCAATATCATCTTGATGCTGTAAATAGTTAAATTGGATCTTAGGTGCAACCGTTGGATCAGCCGATTTAATCGTTACTGCACCGCGGCTTTTAGGCTTGTTATGCCCTACATGGACTTGAAAACCATGGCCATCAAAAGCACTTTTACCGTCATAACGAATTGCCGCAGGTAAAAAGTGATATTGAATATCAGGCCACTCAACCCCCGGTTTTGAGCGAATAAATGCACAAGATTCAAAATGATTAGTCGCCCCAAGGCCACTGCGGTTTAATAACCAACGCGCGCCAATAAGGCCCTTTGAAATAAGGCCAAGCTTGCCGTTTAAGGTAATTGGCTGCTTACACTTATACTGGAAATAAAACTCCAAGTGATCTTGCAGGTTTTGCCCAACTCCGGGTAAATGGTGCTTAACCTCGATACCAACTGCTTTAAGTATTTCGCTGTCGCCAATACCCGAAAGTTGCAATAAATGCGGTGAACCAATCGGACCGGCACTTAAAATAACGTCTTTACTGGCCTTTGCTTTAACAATATCGCCATTAACTTTGTACTGCACACCAACGGCTTTTTTGCCTTCAAGCAACACCTTTTCAGCCAACGCACCAGTAACAATAACTAAGTTTTTACGTGACTTCACTGGGTCTAAATATTCACGACTTGCAGAGCTGCGCACACCGTCTTTAACGGTCATGTGCATTGGACCAAAACCCTCTTGCTGCGCTGCGTTATAATCGTCAGTGGCTGCATATCCGGCTTGCTGGCCCGCTTTGATAAAGGCTTTATAAAGCGGGTTCGCCATTTCATTACCGTTGTTCACACCCAAAGGGCCGCTATCACCACGATAGTCGTTTTTACCTAAATAGAATGATTCTGCTTTTTGAAAATACGGTAAACAGGATTGATAATCCCACCCTTGTGCACCATGTTGTTGCCATTCATCAAAGTCTTTAGCATGGCCACGTACATACACCATGCCATTGATAGATGATGAGCCACCTAACACTTTACCACGCGGGCAGTGCATTTGACGATCATCTAGATACGGTTCAGCTTCACTATGAAACTGCCACGCGTATTTATCTGAATTCATCGGAATTGATAGCGCGGTAGGCATTTTAATAAAAATGCTTTTATCGCTGCCGCCAGTCTCTAATAATAAAACGCGGTTGCTGCTATCTTCGGATAAACGATTAGCCAGTACACAGCCTGCCGACCCTGCACCCACTATGATGTAATCATACGTTAGTGCAGTCATTAAAATGGGCTCTCTATATTAGTCATACCGACATAAATCGATTTAGTTTGGGTGTAATGATCAAGTGTTTCAATACCATTTTCACGACCGATACCTGACTGCTTATAACCGCCCACAGGCATTTCTGCTGGCGAATTGCCGTAGCTGTTGATCCAACAAATGCCTGCTTGCAGCTGATGAATAACACGGTGTGCGCGCTTAATATCTTTGGTAAA
This sequence comes from Pseudoalteromonas sp. SG43-6, assembly GCF_014164365.1. Taxonomy (NCBI): domain Bacteria; kingdom Pseudomonadati; phylum Pseudomonadota; class Gammaproteobacteria; order Alteromonadales; family Pseudoalteromonadaceae; genus Pseudoalteromonas; species Pseudoalteromonas sp. SG43-6. Next base: position 40,736 of record NZ_JACJEZ010000021.1, on the reverse strand, counting down.
CACGCCTGCAGCAAGGCCTAAGTGAGTATCGTTAGCACGGTGAATTACATCATCTTCGTCATCAAACGTTAATACGCTCATTACGGGACCAAAGATTTCTTCTTTGACGATCGTCATATCATCAGTGCAATCAATAAATACCGTTGGTGCAACAAAGTAACCGTTTGGTGCAGAGGCTGGGCTAAGCGTTTTACCACCCGTTAATAACGTTGCACCTTCGCTGATGCCTTTATCGATATAGCTCATCACTAATTGTTGATGCTTTTTGGAAATTAATGCGCCAAAGTTAACGTTAGGATCGAGTGGATCGCCCGCTATAATATTTTCTTCAGTGCGTGTTTTAAGCTCATCAATAAATTGCTGATAAACATTTTTGTGAACATAAATACGGGTGCAGTTAGTGCAAATTTCACCTTGCGTATAAAAATTACCTAACATTGCAGCACTTACTGCCTGTGAAATATCGGCATCATCAAATACTAGCAGTGGTGATTTACCACCAAGTTCCATGGTGACATCTTTTAATGAACCCGCAGCACTAGCAACTACTTTTTTACCTGTGCCTACTTCGCCGGTAAACGATACTTTCTCAATATCAGCTGATTGTGTTAACCACTGGCCAACTTCTGCTGCACCTTGCACCACGTTGAACACGCCTGCAGGTACACCCGCTTCGATGAATATTTCGGCAAGCTTAATTGCGCCAAGTGGCGTTTCTTCAGAAGGTTTAAAAATAAATGCATTTCCGGCAGCCAAAGCTGGGCCTGATTTCCAACAAGCGATTTGCAGCGGGTAGTTCCACGCACCGATTCCGGCACAAATCCCTAATGGCTCTTTACGGGTATAATAAAAATCTTCGCCAACCATTTGCTGCTGGCCAACTTGGGCAGGTGCTAGCCCTGCAAAATACTCGATTACATCAGCGCCAGTTTGCACATCAACACACTCGGCTTCTTGCCATGGTTTACCGGTATCTAGCACTTCTATTTTTGCAAGTAAATCATTACGCTCGCGCAATAATGCAACCGCTTTTAGTAAGATACGACTACGTTCAATCGGACTCATAGTTGACCATGCAGCAAATCCTTGTTTAGCACTTTGAATAGCCGCATTTTGAATAAACGCATCTGCCACTTCTACATAATAAATTACGTCATCTGTTGCTGGGTTTTTAACTGCAAATGTTTCGCCACTTTGATTTTTTAAAAAGTGACCATTGATAAAGTTTTGATAAACAGGTGTTGTCACATTAAGCTCCATACTGTTTGATAAGTGAACATACAAAGTTTTTTGCTAGCTGTTCACAATGTGCAAATTGATCTTGATCAGACTTACTTAGTACCGCTCTTAACCATAAGCCATCGATCATTGCCGCACATAATTGCGCTGCAAGTTTGGCTTCATCATCACCCATCAATTGTTTAAATGAGCTGACTAAATTACTAAGAAGTCGTCGGCTATTTACGTTCTGTAAGCGATGCAACTGAACATCGTGCATCGATTGCGCCCAAAAGCTTAACCAAGTTTTAGTGGTATCGCTGCGCTGTTGTAATCTGGCAAAGTTAGCTTCTATTATCAGCATTAACCTTTGCTCAGGGGTCGTTGTTGGCGTTACTTGTTTGATCAGCTCGTGTTTTAGATTGGTTAATAAATAACGCACAGTGGCTTCTATCAAGCCCTGCTTACCACCAAAATAATGACTAATAATGCCCGACGATAATCCTGCTTTTTTACTGATACTATTAATGGTTGTTGCTTGTAAGCCAAATTCAGCAACCGAACTAATAGTAGCGTCAATTAGCTGCTGACGACGGACAGGTTCCATTCCAACTTTAGGCATATTTTTATTAATTGAACGTTCAATAAAAATAAAGGTTAAAGTAATGGAACTGATAATTCAAGGTTGACAAACTGTGAATAGGCTAAAATGAAGAGAGCTAAGTGACCCTAAGTAACTGTACTAGCGTTGATAAATCGGCTTAGAAAAAAGTTGCGAAAAAAATTGAAAAACAGCTGTTTTTTAAGTAAATGATACAAAAATCAGCTATATTAGGTTGAAAATCATATCTGGTTAGTCTCAGGTGTCACTTTTAAAATCACAGAATTATCTATCAAAAAAAACAAACTATAGGAAACTCGATGTCTAATTTTAATGAATATAAAGTATTGCATGTTGTTGAAGGTGGCTGTGGCACATTGCTGCTAGGTTCGAGCGGGTTACCACTTAAAAGGCTAGAAGCAACACTTAATGATGAAGCACAAAATGGCTGGCAACTGGTATTTCAGGTTATCGAAAGCAAACGTTTTTTGCTATTTTGGTCACGCGAAGCTGTGATCTTAACGTTAGGCAGAAACCGTGCTTAAAGCAATGACGCTTAGTGCAATTCGCCGCTATCAAAAAAATGGCGGCGCTAAGGCACATTTTAATATTAGTTGTAATTTCAGTCCTTCCTGCTCAGAGTTTACTCATCAAGCAATTACTAAATATGGGCTAGTGAAAGGTCTGTTTATTGGCGTAAAAAGAATACGGCGTTGCAATAACCCCGACTGTGTAACCGTAAAATCCGATCCACTTCCTTAAGGCTTATTAATGCCATGACATCAGAACAACTAAATGCTCAAGAAGAGCAGCTTCGTTCAGAAGTAAATGCATTGTCCCCTGAACAGCGTAAACTATTTTACCAGCAAGAAAAGCGTCTCGTTAAAGACCCTGATACTTATGCGGTACTGAATTGGTTTTTTGCCGCAGGTTTACACCACTTTTACTTAGGTAGATTTCAACGTGGTGCGGTGAATTTAACGCTGATGCTAATTGGCATACTCACTATTTATAGCTTTGGCGTATTTTTAATCATCGTCGTTTTGTTAATTGAATTACCACAGCTTTTTAAGAGTCAACGCATCGTCCATCAATATAACAATCAAGTTATGGCTGATATTCTAAAACAACTAACCGACTCTTGATTACTTAAAGCAAATGCTAGATACTGTTTTTTTATACAGTTACGGTGTGTGTTATGAAAAAAGAATTACCCGAAAAATATTATTTAGCCCACTTTAAAGAGCTAATAACATTTATCGACACTCAATGCAGACACTTATTAGAGCAAAAACACGTCGATTTCATTAATAAAGCAAACCGACTTACTGAGCAAGGCCAGTGCATGCTGGCACGCATTTATTCTCGTAAACCTTTACTCGTAGCAATCACCACACTTAATTATAATGAAATAGACAGCCCTGCACTGGCACTCGAAGAGCTAAAAACAGCACAGCTCATTAGTCATCCAAATTACACTGACTATCAACACGTACTCGCACATCTAACTAAACCCGCATTGCTAGCACTACTTGCGCCTTTCGATATCCAACCTAGTATTAAAAAAAGCGTTACTAAAGCGCAATTAGTAGCACAGACTTGCGATTTTTTTGCTACTAAGCCGGAACATTTAACCTGCCTTTATAACCAGTTTGTTATTAATAACCGCTTTGCTGTGTATGAATACTTTGAATTTCTATACATAGGCCGCTTAAGCACTGGTGATATTAACCATCAAAATAGCTTTGTACTGCGTGATTTGGGCCTAAGAACCACACGAGAAAACCATACAGTAAGTTTAGCTCGCTTTGATACACGTGAAGAGGCGCAATCTAACTACGCGCTAAATCGTTATCGCATGGCATTTAAAAGCGCGCAAAGTGATGACGAATATCAAGCTTTAGCTATTGAGCTTATTAATCAACCGGCCGAAGGTACATTAGCAGTCAACCTTAAAAACAAGCTCCTTTTACGACTTCACCAACAACTAAAAAAATATAATATTGAGCTGTGTTTTACACTTTTAAATGCCTGTGAAAATAGCGCTGAAGCAACTGAATTACAAATACGCGAGCAATACCGCCAAGGTAATAAAGAGTGGGTAAAAATCCAGCTTGAAACCATCATCGAAGATCCGCTCACTGATGATTTACTGTATTTTGCTGATGACTTTTTAATGCGTAAATTTAACAAGCAAACTCGCTCTCGCTTAAGTGCAATGCTCGCCGATACGCAATGTGTTATTGAAATTGATGAAGTTTATCGAAACGATGTAGAGCAAGGTGTTACAGAACACTACACTCAACAAGGGTTAACTGTTTTTTATACCGAAAATACGCTTTGGCAGAGCCTTTTTGGTTTAGTTTTTTGGCGCGAGCTTTATATAGATACTCCCACCCCACCTTGCAATGAGTTTGATATGTTTCCACAATCATTGAGAACCGACTGCTTTTATCATACCCAACACCAACAAATTGAAGCACTACTAGCAAACTGGCAAACACCGGATGATTTACTAAAACACGTTTGTAAAAGTGCCGCCCGTTATTTTGAGCAAGCTAATGGGCTGTTTCGCTGGCATAGCGAGCTATTACGACCATTAGAAGTGCTGATTTTAAATAGCTCATTAGCAGCGCTAAAAAGTCACTTAAAGAATATGACCATGCGCTTTATGCAGCTTAAAGATGGTTACCCTGATTTGATGGTGCTAAATGCTAATAAACTCCATTTTGAAGAAGTAAAAGCCCCAGGTGATAAATTAAGACGTAATCAGTTAACAACGATTGATTGCCTAAAAAGTACTGGATTCAATGTACACATTGCGGCCGTAAAATGGGTTAATGATCCCAATCGTATTTACAGCGTGGTCGATATTGAAACCACCGGTAGTTTAAAGGGCGGCAATCGGATCACCGAAATTGGCATAGTCAAAATGCAACACGGCAAAGTAATTGATACTTGGTCAACACTTATCAACCCGCAAATGCGCATTCCTAAGTTTATAGTGTCTTTAACAGGTATTAATGACGCAATGGTAGCAACTGCACCACGCTTTACTGAAATAGCTGAGACTTTACTTAATAAACTAAAAGGCACTATTTTTGTGGCTCACAATGTAAACTTTGATTACGGCTTTATTCGTAAAGAATGTGAAATGGCGGGTATCCACTTTAAAATGCCAAAATTATGTACTGTGGTTGAATCTCGCAAAGCGTTTGCTGGTTTAAAATCATACTCTTTAGGTAACCTCAGTGCGCATTTTGACTTAAACCTAATAAGCCATCACCGAGCACTCGCTGATGCCAGCGCAACCGCAGAATTACTTTTACTCATTCAACAAAGTCAAAATTGATATCCCATTAAATAGGATACTCCCCCCACTTATGAGGCATAAAAAGCTTAATTGAAAATTTGTAAATAGCGGCCAAATGTTCTAAACCTTAAGAGTAGCCTTTAGAGGAAGTTCCTTATGCCGTCAACAAACACAATAGATAAACACTCCGAATTTGCGCGCTGTTTAGAGTGCAATAAGGTCAGCACTTTTGCAGCATTTCATTGGCTGGCACTGGCCTTTAAAGATATGGCCAGCGCCCCTATTTTAAGCTTGATTTATGGGATTGTTTTCACTCTGATCCCGCTGGCAATTGTCTATTTCGCGGTGTTCACTGACAGCTACTTAGTTGTTTTACCAGCCAGTGTCGCATTTGCTCTGATCGGCCCAGTATTTGCGGTCGGTCTCTATGATGTTGCTTGGGAGCTAGAAAAAGGCCACACACCAACACTTAGCCATTCTCTAAAATCAATGTTCAGAAATCCGGTCGGTGAATGGGGATTTGCAATTTTACTGATGGTAATAATGATTATATGGATGCGACTGGCAGCGATAGTTCATGCACTTTACCCCAGTCATGCTAATCCTACATTTGAAGAACTCTCCGCTTTTTTAACTTTAGGTACCATTATCGGCGGAATTTTGCTGGTTACTGTATTTGCTATTTCAGCATTTACTCCACAAATTATGATGGAAAGACGGGTCGATATAATGACCGCGGTTATGTCTTCAATGAATGCCGTTAAAACCAACTTTTCAGCGATGATTGTTTGGTCTGCATGTATTTTTATACTCGTAGCCCTTGGTTTTGTCACTGGTGCTACTGGTTTTATAGTGATTATGCCACTACTTAGCTATGCCAGCTGGCACGGCTATATTGCCGTAATTAAAACCAAAAAAGCCCGCAGCTATGAATAAACTAAAATGCATAAAGGCCAGTAAAACTGGCCTTTTTCTTGGAATGAATACCTAAGTGAGCTTTATTACAGCTACTTTTTGCCTGTCAGCATTGCGCTCATAACGCCATCACGTTTGATTAAACCATGATAAAGCGCGGCACTGATGTGCATAAAAATCATTGCTAAAAACAACCAAGCTACAATGCCATGCATTTCTCGGAAAAATGCAAAGTATTTAATATCAGCGTCAAGCAAATTAGGTAACTGAAATAACCCAAAAAACTGCACCACACGCCCGTCCGCATTTTGCATTAACCAGCCAGATAGCGGCATCAGTATCATCGCGCAATAAAGCCCAAAGTGAGTGATATGAGCTGCAAACCGCTGCAACCTAGGTAACTCAGTGGGTAAAGTAGGCGTGCAACTGCGCACTTTATTTATTAATCTCAGCACAACTAAAATGAGCGCTAAAATACCAGTAGATTTATGTAAGGTAACAGCCTCAACCTGCCAAACGGCCAAGCTTTGTACCATTGATAACCCTAAAAATAGCATCGATATTAACATCAGCGCCATCACCCAGTGTAATAACCGACTGCCTGCTGAGTAACCCTTATTTGCTGACATTATTCACCTCCGTTTGTTGCGCTAACTTTAGCACCTAACAATGTTTCTTTTGCACGACGACGATAGGACTGCGCATACGCGGCACCACGCGCACGTAAAATCGGATCGGCTGTCGCACTCATGCCCTGCGGTAACACCAACGGATCAAAGTTTGCGTCGCCACAGGCTGCGTTTTCTTGGTTGTGCCAAGAAACGATTGATAATGTGCCAGCATTTACCGTCTGTCTATCTGAGGGCCACGGTATGGTTGGATTATTCTCATCATCATTAGACGCCGCTAAGGTAAAAATTAAATCAAATTTAACAGCGTTTTGATCTAAACGTGATGCCAACTCTTGTTGAAGTGCGTTGGCCGATGACGTATCGAGCAGCGCAGCATTATTTGTCGCTTTGTGCGGACGCGCAACCCAACGCACAGCTTGTTTATCACCTAGCTCATTATGTAAATAAAACGCATTGATACTATGATAACGTTCAGCGGCAAAACTATTGGCAGGCACATAGTCAGCTTTCCAATCATTAAATGCTTTACTTTCTGGATGTGCTTTAAAGAACGCTGTTATTTTTTCTGGGTCTCGTTGTTTTGTTATAGGATCCGGTGATAATGCCTGCAATTGCTGAAAAAATGCCTCAGGTGTAGCAACTGCCATTACAGGAGGCGTATTCATAGCAACACGCCATTCATCGACTGTGCCACTGTTTACTGCAAATGCTAGACTGCGCACCGGTGCTTTTAAATCTGGCGCGGTTGGATTATTACCTGCAATTGAGAAACGCCCATAAAATGGCGTACTGCCCTTTTTAAACACCTCTGCGACCGAGTAAGAAGATAGTGCCCCTGTTGATTCAAAATTACCCGTTATACACATACCCTTAGCATGCGCACGACGAAAACCGGCATGTGGTGTGTCACCTTGCTGCAAATCAACAAATTTTTGTGCTGTTACTGCATCACGATTAAATGCGCCTGCAAAATAAAGTGTCGCCGTTGCAAAAACAGCCATCGACCCTAGTAATAAGCTACCTCGATAAAGTATCGCTGGCATACCCAACCTACTGCGTTTAACTTTAGTCATCCTACTCACGACCTCTTGAAATGATTATTATTATTAGTGCCCACATGCAAAGACCGACGAAAGAGGAAAACTATTTCAACAAATTAAAAAACTTCGCTCTAAAGTTAACTATTACCTCTGTTAGGATTTATTTTTAGACCTAAAGTTGTGCATATTTAGGAGAGATATTGCAATATTCTATATTGGATGAAGTCAATATTTATATCTATTCGCAGGACAAGTGTTGCCCAGGACCATACAAGCAAGTTAGCCTTCAACATGGCTATCAGCAAACATTGAATTTAAAAAGCACCTTGATAACCCGCTTTGCATTAACTGTTTTAAATAACCTAGCAGGTCATCCTATTAAAATGACAATGCCACACTCATTTCATAACTTTGTGGCTCTTTCCTTACGTCATAGTAGCTATCTGGCGCATAGGTAGGGTTATAATGCTGTTTATCAAACATATTTTTTACACCAATAGTCCATTGCCACGCACTTTGCTTACTAGGGCGATAACTCAAGTGAGCATCCAAAGTCCAGTAGCTACCTTTATTATCTCGTTGTGCAATTTCTGGCACTTTTACACTGGTATGATAGCTTAGGCTTTGGTTACGCCGACTAAGGTAATTAATTCCCGCATAAAATGAAAATTGCTCATCCTCCATAAACAGCAGCCAATTTAATGTATCTTTTGCCAATGACGCTTGCTCTGAATTAACTCGGGTATAATTAAATGAAGTACTAATGCGGTTAAAGTGAGACCAATCTGCATAATATTGATTATTCCACTCAACTTCATATCCAGGAACGTGTAATTGCTCACTGCTATTTTCGTAAGGCTTACCATTTACAGACTGAATAAACTCACTCAAGTAACTGCTAAACCCGCGCAGAGTAATATTATTATTAGCTGAAAAATGATAAACCCACTCACCTTCAAATGTCTCTATTTGTTCAGGATTTAGATTTGGATTTCCTGATATATTATTGTCACTGCGCACTTCATATTGCTGTAAAAAAGTAGGCGCTCGAAAAGCCGTTCCCCATATCAATTTACCAGACCACTGTTCATTACCTTGATAAGTCACAGCAATCCGCGGAGAAGTTTCTGAGCTGAACTCAGGGTAGTCATCAACCCGCACACCAACCGTCAATCCTAAGCGTTGCTCAAAAAATAGTGATTCTTGTTGAAAGTAAATAGCTCGGTTATGGCTTGATGGTGTTAAGTCACCATCTCGAATCACCCTTGATTCATACTCATTAACTTCTACCGCGTTTTGTTTTTTTATCGTCTCATGATATTCACCAACTTGACGTTGTTGAAAGGTCAGCCCCAAAATAGCATGGTGATTTGGATTAAACGCGTAACTCCACTGACTGCGCACACCATTTGATGTGGAATCCAAGTCTGAGTCAGAATAAAAATCAATATTGCCCTGCAGATCGGTAATCGTGCGCTCAAAGTAGCGCTTCACCTTGTAGGTATACAATTGATTTTCTATCGATAATTTATCAAAGCTAAGTTTATTTTGAATGTGCGCACTGAGTGTTTGATAGCGTTGAGATTTATATTGATTTGACGAATAATGAGGATACTCTGTCGTGTAATCATCATAATTTATAGCAAATTGCCACTGTTCATTGCGTAAAGACACTCCCAGACTTTTAGCATCAACATTATTATCATGTGTTGATGCAAAACCGTTGCGGTCATATTGTTGAGGATAGCCTTTGCTATCTAAGAGTCGCCCTGACAAAACAAATGTTCCGCCCGCAAACTCTTTCCCCGTATTGATAGTAGCTGATTGACGGTCGTAACTGGCAACCCCTGCTGAGATGCGAGTTCGTTCAGGCGCTTTTGCTTTCGTAAAAATAGAAATCAAACCTGAATATGCATCACCACCATATAATGCAGATCCTGGTCCGCGGATAACTTCTATTCGCTCAATATTATTTATTTGTATCTGTTCATCAGAAGACCAGCCTCCAACTAAGCCTTCCCGCTGAGGTACGCCATCAATAGTTAACATTACTTTGCTGTTTCGACCTGATGGAATGCCTCGGATCCACACCATGTCTCGGCCATTTCGCCGCGACAGTATTTGTACGCCAGGCAACATTTTCAATATATCTGATAGCGTTCGCGCGCCCATACTTGCAATTTGAGTGGCGTTAACTGAGCTAATAATATTCGGCGCTTGGCTTATCTTTTTTACGGTTTGTGACGGGCTCACAACTTCAATGTTAAGTAGGCTCTCAAGCGGGATCTCAAATAGGTTAGTATCTTGCTCATTACTATATGAAAAACTTGGCAAAGCTGCCAAGCACATAACTAATGAATTAAGCGGCAAATAACGAGTCAAACGTTTAGGCTTCATATCATACTTAATAAAACTAATAACCATAAAAAGGCTAGCTTAATTACCACTATATTGCCACAAGACAACACCAAGTTTTTACTCTAGCTGATTAATTTTTTTGAAATTAATAGCAAAACAACTATAAGAATAAATGCGCAGGAAGGTACACTTCTTGGCGCAGCAACTCTCGTCCTTGTTTAAGTGCATTGTTATACGAAGGTTTATTATCAGCATGAATGTAGCCAAAGAAAAATTCAAAATCTTGCATATGCTGTTGATAATATAAACGCTGCATTGGGGATGCAAAGCCCTGTCCTCTAAATTGCCCAGTAATAAAAATATCACTGATTAGTAAACCGTTAAACCCTAGCTCATCGCTCGACTCAGCCATTATCATACCCAGTGGCTTACCTCTATAAAACGCCGCGCTGCACAATCCGGCTGCAATAGCTTCGCTGATATCGTCTTTTTCGCTAATTGGTACTATTGTTGCCATTTCAGGATGCTGCATTAAAAACTGAGTATAGTCACGCTCATACCAAGGCCAATCTTTATCAAGTTCAAACGGCTGCAATGCAATATCTGCACAGAGTAATTCATCAACAGTCAGTTTAGGATCTTGTGCTGCTAACAATGAATCAACAGCGCGGCTACCGGCCAAACTTAGCAGTTGTTTGGCTGGTATTGATCCTGGTGCTGGCCATATACAAATATATCTAGGCGTACACCAGCAAAATACCTTACTAATATAGCGGACCAGCTGTGCAAGTAATGGTTCTGATAACGGATGCTCACTAAACACTTCAAACATAGTCTCGTCATCATCATTACGACAAACACTGACTATAAATAAGCTACCATCATCAGCTTCTACAACTTGCGCGTATAGATCATCATCTGGCACGCTGTCACTAATTGCCCGCCTTTGACGAAGCTCGGCAAAATGCTCTGCATTACAATCTTCATTCAGCGCAAGTAAGTCTTCACACTCTTTAGCGATTGCTTTTTCAGTATCTAAACCTATAATTTTATTTAAATTATAAGTTTTTAAAACTCCCTGACCTAAGCGACGTAAACATTTTTCATCAATTTTATATAATGGATAATGACGCATAACTTCCCTTTAATGACTGTTTTTAGTTAATATGGGGACAATAAAGACGTAAATCAACTAAATGATAATTAAGTGATTAATGAGCTCTTTGTAATACGCAATAACGGTTGGTTAACGCATCTAGCAGCAACATATAAAATGCCTGAAAGATTATATTTATTATCTTGCTATCGGCCTTATTCACTCCTATAGTCTGCAAATTATCACTCCTTAATTTTGAATTACTTTGTCTATCAAATCCCGCGTTCCTGTCAGTCAGTTTGGTGAATTATTAGGTTATGCGCCTGGTAATGTTGCTGTTTATTCGTCTGATTACGATACAGCTGACGAAACAATTTATCCTAACCGTAGCGCCTATCGTAGTTACCTCGATGGTATTTACATGGGCTATAAATGGCAATGTGTTGAATTTGCGCGACGCTGGATGTATCTCAATCATGGCTATATTTTTGATGATGTTGCAATGGCTTACGATATTTTTGAGCTACGCTCAGTGCGTGACATAAACAATCAAACCAGGTTGCCTTTACAAGCATTTCGTAATGGTGCAAAACACCACCCAGTGGTAGGAAGTTTACTCATTTGGGAAGAAGGCGGTGAATTTGAAGAAACTGGCCATGTTGCGGTGGTGGTTGAAGTACATCAGGATAAAATTCGTCTTGCTGAACAAAACGTGGCCCATCAGCTATGGCCGCAAGATCAACAGTGGTGTCGCGAACTCAAAGCGAAAGTCACAAAAGAAGGTGACTACTGGATTGAGTGCTCTTACAGTGACGCCACTATTTTAGGCTGGATGACACAAACTGAGCACAGCGAATTTAGTGAACCGACGCCTGAAATAAGCACTGATCTGTTTGCCATAAAAGCCCAATATGCCACTGATTATGGGCAAGCCACTAAGTCATGGCTTAACATTGCCAATGACGATGAAGCAGCCTACGTAGAGATGATGCATGGGCATAAATTGACTTCAGTTAATGCTGATCAACATCATTATTTTACAATTTCAAAAACCGCTCAACAAACTATTGAACATGCTACCAATGAATTACATGGCTTGTTTATGCATGCAACAGACTATGTACTGCAGCATCCTGAGCTATTAAAAAAGTTTAATTTACCCGATGCGGTGCTCAATAAGATCCGCCAATCCTGGGATAATCGCTTAAATCAACTGATCACCAGTCGATTTGATTTTGCATTAACTCCCGCAGGCTTGAAAGTCTATGAATACAACTGCGATTCAGCATCGTGCTATATGGAAAGTGGCAAAGTACAAGGTAAATGGGCCAAACACTTTGGTGTTAAAACGGGCATTGATGCCGGCCATGATTTATTTAAAGATTTAGTAAGGGCATGGCGAAAAAGTGAAGTAAACGGCCTTGTCCATATATTGCAAGATGATGAGCCAGAAGAACATTACCATGCATTGTTTATGAAAGAAGCCATTGAAGCCGCTGGTTTTGAGTGCAAAGTAATCATTGGTTTGACTGATTTACACTGGGACGCAGCGGGCAATATTGTTGATGCTGATGGCGAAAAACTCAGTTACGTTTGGAAAACATGGTCATGGGAAACCGCTCTTGATCAAATAAGACTAGAGTGTGAGGCAGATCAATCCCAAAGCGATGATTTTGAGCCGCACTGGCAATCTGGTAAAACCCCACGCTTGGTCGATGTATTACTTCGTAAAAATGTGATGGTTTTTGAGCCGCTATGGACATTAATACCCAGTAATAAAGCAATTTTGCCAGTACTGTGGAGTTTATTTCCAAATCATCCGTTTTTACTCAATACTGCATTTGATTTAAATGATGAGCTATTGCAAACAGGCTATGTCGTTAAACCGATTGTTGGTCGATGCGGTGCAAATATTCAACTCGTTGATGAACAACAACACGTAATAGAAAAAACAACGGGTCATTTTGCCTCTCAAGAGCAAATATACCAGCAGTTATTTGCCCTTCCTAAAGTAGCTGATTACTTTGTGCAAATATGTAGTTTTACCGCAGCAGGTAAATACGCCGGTGCTGGCGTACGCGTTGATAAAAGCATGATTATAAACGGCCACAGCGATTGTATGGCACTGCGTATCAGCGATGATAGTTACTATAGTTCTTAACTAAAGAAGAGCCATTCTAACAATAAAATGGCTCTTCTTCACATAAAAAGCTGACTATTGCCTGTGACTTCTATGTGGCTACAAGTTTATCAAAAACTTACCTTAATATGTCCTAATGTTAAATCGAAGCAACATAAATAACGCCAGCATACTTATTAAAATGAAAATCCCTTTATGTGCAAATTCCCTACACCTAAATTTTTTCATAACACATGCTTTTAAAGAACCCTTTACGCAAACAATACACAGTGCTAATATCGGTACACCATTGGTTTTAAATTTAATACTCATTTAAAATCAATATATTAAATTATAAATAAGGATGATGATATGAAATTAATTAACACCACTTTATTGCTTGCAACTTTTATATTTACAGCAATAGCATCTAATGCATCTGCCGCTACTGATCCATGGTATGTATATGCAAGTAAAGTAAATGGTTATAGGATGTGTGCTCAAGCCAGCCCTGGATCTGGATGGTATAAAGCAAGCCCAAATGGTTATTCAACTAAAGGCGCATGTAACTACTATGAAAGATAATATTTAATTAATTCGCCTTAATTTTGAGCTTTGCGAGCAAGGCTCTATTAACCTCAACTATTAATAAGATAGATTATCCAACTACTTTACGCCCGCTCATCTTTTGGTGAGTCCATCACTACATGCGAAGTGATCGTTCGTACCTGTGGGATTGATCCTAAAACATCAGCATGGAATGCTTTATAAGACTTAATATCAGCGGTTTCTACTCTAAGTAAATATTCAAATGCTCCTGTGACATTATGGCACTCTTTAACTTCATCAATAAACTCAAGTGCTTGTTCAAAAGCTCGTTGTGATTTCGTAGAGTGCTCATTTAAACCCACCCCCACATACGCGACAAAACCAAGTCCAAACGCTTGATTATTAATAACTGCTCGATAGCCTTTGATCACACCTGCTTTTTCTAACTCTTGTACACGGCGCAAGCATGCTGATGGGGATAAACCAACCAAATCAGCAAGTTCAGCGTTGGCAATTCGACCACTGCGCTTTAATTCTTGCAATATCCTGTCGTTAATTCGATCTTTTTTCATATTAAGTTGCTAAAGTAAATTTTGAATAGATTAATAAGCGTAAAAATTGCGAGCCATACAGAATATAATTGCACAATCATTATCAACTGAGCAACTATAAATGAATATTGAATTGGTATCAGCATTAGCATTATTTGCACTTGTATCTTCCATCACCCCAGGTCCTAACAACCTGATGTTAATGAACTCAGGCGCTAACTTTGGTTTTAAACGTTCATTGCCACATTTACTCGGCGTAACAATTGGCTTTGTGATCATGCTCGTATTGGTTGGTTTAGGTGTCATGCAATTATTTGACTTTGTTCCATGGAGTTACCAGCTATTAAAAGTGCTTTGCATGGCTTATTTGCTTTATCTTGCTTATAAAATTGCCAGTAATAAAACTCCTATCGGTGCTAAAAATAGCGATACTAGACCTTTTTCTTTTGTACAAGCATCTTTATTTCAATGGGTTAACCCGAAAGCCTGGACTATGGCATTAAGTGCAGTGAGTGTTTATGCCCCATCCAAAGGAATTGGTGCAGTGGTACTTGTAGGTCTTATTTTCGGTATAGTTAATTTACCCTGTGTCTGCTCATGGACGTTAGTCGGACAAAAGCTACAAGTATGGCTAAAAGATCGCAAGCGCCTACGAGCATTCAATATTTTTATGGCTGTATTGTTAGTCGCCTCGGTACTTTTTAGTATGCTGTGAGTAATAAAAAAAATAAACGCCTTAACAATGGCAACTTGGTTAAGTTGCCATTGTTAACCTCAATTTCGGATAACAAATCAATTTCCAGCAGCTAACTTATAAACCCCCTCGCGAACTAAAACTTTGATCTACTGCAACATGACTATGCTTGCCTCGTGCAATTATGGAGAGACTTGCAAACAGTACTGACACTTATCTATATTCATGAAGAGGGATGGCTAATGACGAATAAAGCAATAGCGAAGTTTAATATTTCTGCAACCGCAGCAAGTAATTTCCAACATGAAGCTGACGCAACGGCTGATTTTTGGGGCAATAAACCACTTAATACCTTGCCCCCTCATGATTTTATTGCTCCTTATGCACGTCATAAAACGCTGCCTACACCCGGTATAGAAAAACGTAATGCTTGGATCATTGGTGGAGGTATTGGTGGCCTAGCAGCGGCATTTTATCTTATCCGTGATGGCCATATGAGCGCTGAAAATATTACCATTTTGGAAGAAATGGATATTGAAGGCGGTTCAATGGATGGCGCGGGTAACCCTGATGACGGCTATATTATTCGTGGTGGCCGTGAAATGAACTGGAATTACGACACCTTGTGGGATCTGTTTCAAGACGTTCCCGCTGTTGAACTGCCCGAAGGCTATTCTGTGCTTGATGAGTACCGTTTAATTAATGATAACGACGCTAATTACTCACAAGCCCGTTTAATAAATAAATGCGGTGAGATACTCGATGCAAGTGACTTTGGCCTGAATAAAGCCCAGCAATGGGAGCTGATCCGTTTAATGCTCAAGCGCAAAGAAGAGCTTGACGATCTCAGCATTGAAGACTATTTCAGCAAAGGTTTTTTACAAAGCAATTTTTGGTTTTTATTTCGTACTATGTTTGCCTTTAAAAATTGTCATAGCTTGTTAGAAACTAAACTGTATTTGCATCGCTTTCTTGATTCTATTGATGGCTTTGCCGACATGTCTGTTTTACTTTTTCCGAAATATAATCAATACGATACCTTTATTAAACCGCTTGCTAATTTATTACGAGACAAAGGCGTGAATTTTCAATTTGCAAGCCGTGTAAACGATCTGGATATAACATTTACCGGTAATAAAAAAACCGTAACGGGGATCCATGCCACTATAAAAGGTCAAGCACAGCATATTAACGTTGCTCCAGACGATTTAGTTTATGCACTAACGGGTTCAATGACAGAGCATACCGCTTATGGTGACATGCAAAATGTGCCCGAGCTGAACTGTGAAAAACACGATCCCGGCGAAAATAGCGGGTGGAATTTATGGAAAAACCTCGCGAAGAAATCAGCTGTTTTTGGTAAACCCGAAAAATTTTATGGCGATATTGATAAGTCTATGTGGGAGTCAGCCACACTGACTTGCAAGCCATCCCCACTTATAGATAAGCTAAAGACATTATCAGTAAACGATCCTTACTCTGGTCGCACGGTAACTGGCGGCATTATTACTTTTACAGACTCTAACTGGCTATTGAGTGTAACATGTAACCGCCAACCTCATTTTCCAGATCAACCCGATGATACGTTAGTACTTTGGGTCTATGGTTTATTAATGGACAAACAAGGTAATCGTATCGTTAAAACAATGCCACAATGTAGCGGTGAAGAAATAATTACGGAGCTTTGCTACCATTTGGGCATTGAACAGCAGCTTGATGAAATCATTGCCAATACCAAGATACGTACAGCGCTAATGCCTTATATCACAGCTCAATTTATGACTCGTGCAGCTGGTGACAGACCCACCTCAGTTCCTGAAGGTTGTACAAACTTAGGTTTGATTGGTCAATTTGTTGAAACCCACAACGATATTATATTCACGATGGAAGCCTCTATTCGTACAGCACGTATTGGGGTATATAAGTTACTTAATATCCCTAAACAAGTGCCCGACATTAGCCCAACCCAATATGATATTCGTAACCTAATTAAAGGAGCTAGAGCGCTCAACAGCGGCAAGCCCTTTATTGGCGAGCGGTTATTACACCGCCTGCTTGATAAAACCTACTTTGCTCATATTTTACCGCCATTACCAGAGCCAAGTAGTAAAGAACAAATCCATTTTGAAGCAGAAATGCATGAGCTACTGGGCAAAGGCAGCTCGGCGATGCATAAATTTTCAAGCTGGGTTGGTACACTCAGGGATAATTTTTCGCATAAAGATAAATAATCTGAGCTTCGGATAATAAATCTATCCTCAATGGCTATGGATGGCCAAGCTAAAAACTATTTCTATACAAAATACAAAGCCTTGATCTTGATAAAGTGCAATAAGAAAAAACCAGGCTAGAATAAATAATAATATGAGCTCTGGATAATCCATCTATCTCCAGTAGCTATTTTAGTAAACCTTTTTAACCAAAGTTCTGGTTAGTAATTTAACAGGAGCCAAAATAAGCCAAACAGTTGCAGATTTAATGACATCAGATCCATATGCCGTAAGTGCAGAAAACACCCTACACGACGCACATAATCTAATGAAGGAAAAAAATATCCGCCATATTCCGGTAATTGATCACAATGGCGAACTAGTGGGTATGTTGACACAAAAAATCATGATTGCCCAAGTGATGAATATTATGGCTAATTACAGCCCTAGCGCACTTGAACGAAAGGAAAAACAAACGAAAATACACACTATTATGGCAACCGATTTTACCACTGTACTAGCAACCCAACCACTGCAAGATGTTGCTCGGTTTTTTGTTGATAACCGCCATGGTTGCATGCCTGTGATCACTGAAAAAAATAAACTCGTGGGTATACTTACCTCGTCAGACTTTGTACGCCTAGCGGCCGCTTTATTATCTTAATGCAAGGTGATAATAAGACCGCTATCCGTATAAAATGAATATAAACTCGTGTAATCGTGTATGCCAAGTAGTCCTTGGCACACACTACAGCCAGCCTTTGTGTTTAAAAAATAAATAAGGGGCAAAGCCCGATAGCAACATAATGCCAATTGCAAATGGGTAACCCCATTCCCATTGCAGCTCAGGCATTATATTAAAGTTCATCCCATATACACTGGCGACTACAGTAGGTGGTAAAAAAACCACCGAAGCAATAGAGAAGGTTTTGATAATTTGATTTTGTTCAATGTTAATAAAACCTTGTGTTGAATCCATCAAAAAGTTCACCTTATCAAACAAAAAGGTACAGTGAGACATTAGCGTATCTATATCAAGTACAATTTCTCGTAGTGATTCGCGATCCTCATTTTGTACACCTAAACGACGTATTAAAAACGAAATATTGCGCCGCGTATCCATTAAACACAAACGCACTTTCCCATTCGCATCCTCTAAACGCGCGATACGACTGACCGCTTCTTCTAGATCAGAGTCATCTTCTTCTAGTACATATGCACTGAGCTTCTCTAACTGATGATGCATATCCTCGAGCATATCAGCATGGTTTTCGACTTTTTGATCGAATAATGTAACCAATAACTGTTTTGGCGTATCACACATTACTTGACCTTTACGTGCTCTTAAGCGTAACAATCGAAAGTCAGCCAGCTCGTCATCGCGAATGGTCAGCAAACAGTTATCCTGAAGTAAACAGGCCACTGTTACCGTATTAAAACGTCCTTCATTGGGCGACATAAACAATGCGTGCACATGCAAGCCTTCATTGTCGATAAAACATCGCGATGAAGCTTCAATCTCTTGCACATCCCCTGACTCAGGAAAAGTTATATTGAGCGTTTTTGCGAGCGTATTTCGCTCATCTTCCGTTGGGTTGATTGTGTCAATCCAGTGTGCATTTCTGATTGATGCTTCAAGAGAAGTATCGGATGAAGGCTCTAACTCTCTGATCACCCCCTGCTCGATAGAAAAAAATCTCAACATGCACTTCTCCTTTAATAACAAGATGGGTTGAGTATATGTAAGTGATGATTAATCAACAATGATAATACACTTCTGTATCACAGTTATTATTGAGAGTAAGTAATTCGCTAACACGTAACAGCATCTTTTATTTTGCAGATTTTACAAAAAAGTGCATATTTTTCATGGCATTTCAAAGAAATGCTTTCATCACCCAACTTCAAAAAACATATAAATCATTAAATATCAGAAACTTAAAAAATAATTTTTATCGGCACAGCCATTGCTTTATATAAACTAACGCATGTTCATAGACTTTATTAGACGCTGTGAACATTCCTTATAAATCAGGAGGAATAATGAGTAACAATAACGAAACAAACAAAATCGCTGAATTTACTGCCCCAGGTATGAATGAAGAATCTGCAAAAAATACCATTGCTACACTTGATAACCGCATGGTCGCACTGATCGATTTACAATTGACTCTAAAACATATTCATTGGAATGTAGTTGGCCCAAATTTTATTGGCGTGCATGAAATGCTCGACCCTCAGGTTGAAGTGATCAGAGCAATGACCGACACCATCGCCGAGCGAATCGCTACGCTGGGCGGAGTTCCGGTTGGTACTCCAAAATCGATAGTTGATCGTCGTTCATGGCAAGATTACGCAATTGGTAAGGGCTTGGTAAAAGATCATTTAGTTGCGCTTGATAAAGTATACAATGGGATTAATGGCGATCACCGAAGTGCGATTGGCAAGCTATCAGAGCTCGATCCTGTATCTGAGGATATGCTAATTAGCCAACTTGCCGATTTAGAACAGTTTCAATGGTTTGTGCGTGCACACTTAGAATCGTCAACGGGCAAACTCAATAGCTAATCTAGCGGTTTTGTGTTCAGTTTAAACTGATTCATTTATATTTAAAGTCAAAGATCAGGCTATTTAAAGCCTGATCTTTATTTATTACTGCTCAACAATAATACCGCTATTTTTTGTTTATATTAGATCTTAAACTGACCTACCAAATCGCCTAAACTCTCCCCTCGACCAGCTAAGTGATGACTGACTGATGAGGTTGTTTTAATTGAACGAGTAAGCTCATTAACGATTTCTTGAATCGCAAAAACGTTACGGTTAATTTCCTCAGTTACACTACTTTGCTCTGTGGCAGCGGTAGCTATTTGTGTGCTCATATCGTTAATTGTAGTAACCGAGCTGGTTACCGCTCCTAAACTTTCAGAAATTGCGCGAGATGACTCAACTGAGCGATTACAGCTTTGCTGACTTGCCAACATTGCCTTTACCGCAGCCGTGACTAGCGTATGTAACTCATTAAGCATTTCATTAATCTCTAACGTACTCTCTTGTGTACGACTGGCTAAACTTCTCACTTCATCAGCTACAACCGCAAAACCACGGCCTTGCTCGCCAGCCCTTGCAGCTTCAATAGCCGCATTAAGGGCCAGTAAGTTAGTTTGCTCAGCAATGCCACCGATAACACTTAATACACTGTTAATTTTTTTAGATTGTTCACTTAATGAATTAACCTGTTCAGCAGCTTGATTAATCTCACTCATTAAATTTGAAACTTCTTCTAAAGAAACATCTACACATTTTTGAGCATTGGCAACATCTTGCGTGGCTGACTGGGTTGATACCGCCACTTGTGTGGTATTTTGCGCGACTTCCTGAGATGTTGCTGACATTTCGGTGATCGCCGTTGCTACCAGCTCAGTTTCATGATTATGGTTTACTAACTGATTTTCAATTAACTGTGTTTGTGTATTGATATCATTTGATGAATCTTTTACATCACGGGTTACATCTGCCACATTGGTGATAATGCTATGTAGTTTACTAACAAACACATTAAATGAATTACCCAATTGACCAATTTCATCGTTACTATGCACTTCTAAGCGCTTAGTCAGATCACCTTCGCCTTTTGCAATATCATCTAAGTTTTGCACCATATTGTGAATTGGTTTTACCATATTGTTTGCCGCAATTAAGGCAAAAAACACCGTCAACACCACCCAAAATAATGCAATTAATAACAGGGTCGTTACTTTTTCATTCATATGAGCTTGTATTGTTGCTTGGTACTTTGTTAGCTCAGCTTCAATATCATCCATATAAGCGCCCGTTCCTAGCATCCAATCTGTACCAGGAACCATCGCTGCATAGCCCATTTTTTCAACTAAACCCGTTGTATTAGGCTTTTGAAAAGCATAATAAAAAGCACCGCCACCTTGTCTTGCTTGCTCAAGCAACCCAACAATTATTTTTTTACCATTAGGATCGGTCATGGCTATTTTATTTTGCCCTTCAATTGCATCACCCAATAACGCATGGAAAATACTAACGCCTTTTGTATCATAGATAAAAAAGTAACCATCTTTACCAAAAGTGAGATCTCGCAATGCATTTTTTGCATCTTCTTTAGTCCCCTTGGCTAGTTCGTAATTAATTATTTGGCGGCCTATCTCAACCTCAGTTGCTAATAAACTTTCTTTGTCAGCAATTAATTTTGTTTTAAACGATACAAAATTTTGCTGCTGATTTTGATACTCTAAATAATATGAGCTGGCCATTAAACTAATTAACAGCAGCGTGAGCGGCAAAATAGCTAATAGCAACAGCTTATTTTTCAGACTTAGATTACTCATTTTTCCTCACGTGTAACAATGTAAAGCTCCATAGTATTGATACATCGAGAGCTTATAAAAACTGTAATTATACTGCCAATTACAATTAAGTGTTTATTTGAAATCAAAAGCTATTCAAATACCATATTCACATATATATAGATTCTGGATATAAGACAAACGTATAGTAGCCGCAAAGCTACCATAATAAATTTTTACTAGTACAGTAAACGTAAAAATTGCTAGCCAACAAAAACACAATTGCACAATAATCACACAACAAGCAACTATAAATGAATATTGAACTGATTTTGGCCTCGCCATTAGTTTAATAAACTGACGTTTAATATTTTTAATGGCTATGTTATTTGTGATCTCCATGCTATCTATCAATATTCAGCTTTTCATCCACCACGTTTTCACATAGTCTGAAAGCAGACTCAATGTAAAACAATACAAATTATAACAAGGTAGTTTTATGAGCAATCAATTAAATGTATTAGGTACGCGCTTGCATTTGTGCTGCGGGAATACAGGCTACACTCGAGAAGGATTTTGCTATGTCCCTGCATCTGATGTTGGTAACCACAGTGTATGTGCCATCATGACTGATGAATTTTTACAGTTTTCAAAAGCACAAGGCAATGACTTGATAACGCCTAATCCAATGTACGATTTTGCAGGCCTAAAGGCTGGTGATAAATGGTGTTTATGTGCCGTGCGCTGGCACCATGCGGTTGCTGAAAACGTAGCTCCGCCGGTTATACTTGAGGCCACCCATGAAAAATCGTTACAAGTAGTCTCTCTTGAAGTATTAAAGGCTCACCAATACTCTGCACGCTAAAAGTTTCTAATAAGCATTTACACACTCTAAGATAAAGCCATTGCTCTGCGCTGGTTTTATCTTAACCACCATCTAGTATGATATTAGCGATGTGGTAACACCAACCAGCTAATATCGCTCACCCTTAAACTCTTTCATCATACTTAACACTGAACCAAAAGTAGTCCTAAGCCTAAGTATCTGCTATTTATTAAAAAATCCTCAACCCTGAGCTATACTTGTTGGTATATTAAATTTACTATCCAAGTGTGCTTACGATTAAATAAGGAAACTTTAGTGCTGTCGCGTTTGTATGATTTTATGCCGGGTTTAAACACTTTACTTCATTATGAACGAAAGTGGTTTGCTGATGATGTGAGGGCTGCGTTATCCGTTGCCGCCGTTGCTCTACCTGTTGCTATCGCGTATGCACAACTTACCGGGGTTAACGCCGCTGTCGGGCTATATTCATGCATATTACCTATGATTTTATATGCCTTGTTTGGTACTTCCAAACAATTGATTGTCGGACCAGATGCAGCAACATGTGCGGTTATTGCTGCGGTGGTGACACCACTTGCAGCTGGGGACAGTGTTAAACACTGGCAACTCGTTGTAACTATGACCGCGATGACTGGCTTTTGGTGCTTTATTGCTAGCCGATTTAAATTAGGGGTATTAGCAGACTTCTTATCCAAGCCTATTTTAATGGGCTTATTAAACGGTGTTGCAATTACGATTATTGTCAGCCAATTTTCTAAAGTATTCGGTTTTACCTTCGATGACAGATATTTACTTGAACGATTAGGAGGTGTGCCTACTTATTTATCACAAACCCACATCCCTACTCTATTAATGGCCCTGTTTACCCTCGGTGTTTTTTTTGCCATGAAGCGACTAAAACCGACTTGGCCAGCATCTATGTTTGCTATCGCATTTGGTGCCCTATTAGTGTGGGTTTTTAATTTAAAGCAGTTTGATATCAACACAATTGGCACTGTAACCGGTGGCCTTCCAGTGTTTAACACCCCTATTTATGATATTGGTATTATTCGTGAACTTGTCGTGCCTGCACTTAACTTAGCAATAGTTAGCTTTGTCAGTATGATGCTAACCGCTCGCAGTTTTGCAGCTAAAAATGGTTACGACATAGATGCTGACAAAGAGTTTAGAGCGTTAGGTATTGCGAACATTGGATCTGCTTTATCACAAGGTTTTGCTGTCAGTGGTGCAGACTCTCGTACAGCTGTTAACGATGATTCCGGTGGTAAAACGCAATTAGTGTCGATTATCGCAGCGGGAATTATTGCTGTTATCGCCCTATTTTTAACCGCTCCCCTAGAATTTATTCCCAGTGCAGCATTAGGTGTTGTGCTTATTATTGCTTCAATCCATTTATTAGACTTAAAAGCCATTTGGCTATTAAAGCGTAAAGACAAACAAGCATTTTACCTTGCGCTAGCCACCTTATTCGCAGTGTTATTTATTGGCGTAATACCAGGCATCACTCTCGCTGTACTATTGGGGTTATTCCAGTTTATTCGCACCGTAATGCGCCCTACCGACAATATATTAGGTGTTGATATTAAGGGCGTTGTTAGGAGCCTTGATGCCACAGATAAAGCAAAGTCAGTACAAGGAGTCTTTATTTATCGTTTTAATTCTCCTTTAACTTACTTTAATGCCGGTTACTTTAAACGGCGTTTGCTAGAACAATATGCGCGGCAAAAAGACGACACGCAATGCGTTATTATCGACGCAGTCCCCTGCTTCACCCATTTAGATTTAAGTGTCATGGCCATGCTCGCCGATTTAGACGTGATATTTAAAAAACGTGGTATTCGATTAGAACTTGCTGGCAGAAAGCGGCAATTACTATCATGGTTTGAAATTGCTGGTATGACATCCGGTAAAGACGGCATCTACGTGCATTCAGATCTCTATATTGCCTTACAAAAAAACAGCGTCAGCCAATCAAGTGCCGAAGTAAACTTGTTCGAAACTAAAGAAGTTAAAGATGCCAGTACACAACAAGCCTAAATAAATATTAAGTCTTGTTGTTACTCATCTTCAACCGACTAACAATTGCTTGTATACAGGTATCTCTATCGACAACCCATAAGCCATAGCTTATGGGTAGCATTTCAATATTGGCACGACTAAATAGCTTATAGGTATCCAGTTCAAAGAAATCAGCCCAAGGTCCAGGGTAACCAATCAGATCGACAGCTAAGTAGCGGCCATGATAGCGGCATAAAATATCAACCTCGGTCCCCGCAACAGCATACCCAGGCCATGTTTCTATCTGCAATTTCATCAGCTCTTGTATTACATTGCGTTGAAAATCATCGACATCAGACAAACACGTATGAGCGGCTGCAAACTCACTTACCGAGCCTAAGTAACGTCTTAATAAATAATGTTCTGGTAACTGTGTTTCATCAATGGATAAAAATAAATGCTGTGCTTGTCTTGCCCGCGTTATAGTCACGTTAAAAACATCTGCTTTATTTAAATATACTGCCGCACGTTTTGCATCATTATCGACGGCAAAAGAGATCAACATAACATCGCGTTCCTCCCCCTGAAAACCAAAAGGAGTGGCGGCTCTGAGCTTATGTTTAATTATTTCAGCGTCACTAAAATTAGCGTCTATTTGCTTTGCTATAAAATCTGCTTGGCTTCGAAATGGCGAAACAATTCCGATACTGTGATAAACACCCGCTTCTCGATCATCACTCATTTGCTGTTTTATGCTCGCGATTACAGCGTTGGCTTCGAGCTGATTAACGCCATTTTTATCTCTTTCACCATTAACGCGATGGATAAATAAATGCCCACTGCTTGTACAAGGGCGATGCTGCATTACTTTTAATTTTGATTGATAAAAATAGCGGTTACTAAAATGAATTAACTCAGGTTTACTTCTAAAATGCTCATCTAAAAAGGCTAATTGCTGATCGCTATTGAGTGTATTTAATGTCAAATCTAAAATTGAATTATCACGATAACTAACAACCCCCTCACTCGAGAGTGATAGTTGATTCTTAGTGCGAAGCTGAGCCTCTTTTGATTTTGCTAAAAAAGAGTAATGCCTTAATTGCTTTGTATCGCCAACTACAAGCGCTCGTTTTGCACGATAAAGTGCTGGTAAACAACTGCTAATATTGCACTGTGTTGCTTCATCGATAATAACTAAATCAAACATTTGCGGCTTTAAGGGTAATACCCTATACAGCGAATTCAAACTCACTAACCACACAGGAAACGCCGCTAGCAATGATGAGTATTCTATATTATCAAACAGCTCAAACTGCCTTTTAGAAGTACGACTGCGAATAGCCTGATTAAACGCCTGCAGCGATTTACGCTGAGTGTTAACTAACGTTCGCAAATTAGTATTCTTTAACACGGTTAAATAACGACTAGCCAGCAGCTCTCTTTTTGTTTGTTGATCGTTAATTTCATCTAAAGCAGACCACTGTTTTGCAAGCTTTTTAATACTGCGCTGAGCCCACTTGAGATATAAATTGCTTAACCATTGAATGTCTTTATCTTCAAGCCTTTTAAGGCGTTGACCTCGGATTATCGCTTTGCGACAAAACTTATCAAACCGTTGCTCTAAATCATTAAGTAACACATTTTGTGCTTTTAGCTCTGATTCAAAAATAGCAGGGGCTTTTTCCTGCTCATCCGCTAAATAACCAGACAATAAGTCTGCAATATACGCTTTTAGATTTTTTAAAAACTCTTTTTGCCCAGCCCTGATTGATACTTCACTTAACGCAAAATTCTCATTCAATTTATCGGCAATCACATCAAGTGCCGGATCATTATTCGCGACAATAAGTACTGACTCACCTCGCGCCATGTGCTCTGCAGCAACTGCGGCAATGGTATAACTTTTCCCTGTACCTGGCGGCCCTGACACACAGCCTAAATGCGCATTAGCAGCAATCGAAATAACTTTCTTTTGTGGTGCTGACAATAAGCCTGGTAAGTAGTCATACTTTAACGACTTAGCCGTGTTCGGCGGCAAATCATTTGAAATTAAAGCATCTATAGGGGGCGAAAGCATCTTTGAGGCTATTATTTCTTCGAGCTCATGGATCACCCCTCGACTGCTGCTTGAACGTTCAACAAACACCAGCATAGAGGCAGGTAAAAGTGTCAAATTTTTACTTTTTAAGGCTTTTTTTATTTCGGCATAATTAACAAGCTCAGGATAATTTAAAAGTTCAAATACGTTTAGCGCTAATGGGCTTTGTTTTAATAATGAAGTCCAAAAATAAGCTGATTGAATATCGGCAGTTTCATCAAGAGGTTCTGCTTCTGGCATTAACAGTTGGGTGAGCGATTCATTAATTTCAGGTTGAGAGTCGATAACCGAAAAGTAATAATCATCATCTTTTTCTATCAAGGCTTCATTAAATAAGATAGGTGAAACAACTTGTTTTATCTCACCTTTGATCTCAAGCTTACCGACTAATATAAAACGCACATACAACAAAACACGTTCACGTTGATATACCTCAACACGCTTTATTATTGGCTCAGCAAACTCTTGAGGAATAGGCATTCGCGGTAAAAAACCTGAGCCTACATCATCCCTTCCTTCAAGCACAAAGCAGTCTTGTTTTTTTAATTTACTCAAATCCCATAGGTTTAAATCCGCGCTATCTTCTTTATAGCAATCGCGGTAATACGAAAGTACATTTTTACTACTCAAAATTTTATTCCATTTAGAAGATATTACTTTTTAATACCGTAAGCATCGAGATAATTAAGATAAATTTGGTCTTAACGTGTTGGAAACTACATTTCGTGACAATACGAAGTCAATTGCAACGTTTTGTTAAGCCTTTTCGATTGCACAGCCATAATCTAAGCTGTTATGTGCTTTTAACTGCACGATTCTAGAGCCTGCTCGAAATGATCTGCTAGCTCAACGTATTGGCTACCCCAGCCATTATCCATTGCAATTTCTTGCAAGGAGGCAGTAGGTAAGAACATGTTGACCATTTGCTCTGGGCTAGAAAGATACCCAGTAGACTTAACAGAGGCAAGGTTTGCTGAAACGACAACAAGTAGCTCTTCAGGTGTTTTACTACTGAACATTGATTCTTCTGAGTCACACAGAAAACTTTCAAGGTGTGTTAAAACCTTTTCCATGTTATCTTTCATTGCTTCAGTTTCCATAGAGCCCTATCGTCACATAACGTCGCAATCACGCGTGCATTGGCTTGTTAAGTTTGAGCTCCATAGGCTGATAAACCAAGCCTGCCGATTCGCCGATTTCGCCACTACGCTCAAACCCATAATTTTCATAAGCGGTCACTGAAGATAGCGACGCGCTAACGGTAACAGTTTCAACCTTCGCATGATTCAAGGCGGATATAAGCAGCTTTCTTCCAATACCACTTTTCTGTGATTCCGGCCGAATAAAAAGCATCGCAACATGGCGACCTTCCTTAAGCTCAATGACGCCCTCGACATTTTCGTTGTTCTCAGCAACCAGCATCAAGTTATCGCCTCTCATCCTATCGAGGAATGCATCGCGCGCAGCGATATTCGAAAAGGTTGTAATCCCCTCATCAGACAATGTGCTTGCAACAGACTGCAAAAAAGAGTCCATGCAAATTGCACTTACAGCTTCAAGGTCCTTCTCTTCCACCTTCCTGATGATCATCAATGTCCCCCAAGAACATAACAACTTATTCAAAGGATCTAAACCCGCGAGTTGCAGACAGAAAACCCTTTGATTTTTTTGATACTTTCAGTCTAACTCTGTATCTAAATGTAAATCAAGAGATTTATATTTGTTGTTTTTTGTTGTTGTAAAATACAAGAAATACCCCCGCGCATTGTTGAAAAAAACGATTTATAAATGCAAGAAAATAAAGCAGCTAAAGATGCGCAAAGCGTTAAGATGGGTGTCACTTTTGTGCTCTGGTGTTCTCCTTAGAAAAAGAACACCATGCAGAAGTAACGTCAGTTTTTAAATTTGGCTATTACCGAACGGTTAAGCTTTGTATATTAACTCAGCTAACTCTTTTTTCATCTTAGTAGTAATCGGCACTAAAAAGAAAAGAAAACTTTTCATGACTGAACTCATCTTTAAGTTTCGTGTAATTGGGTGTGATCAAATTTTGATAGGTTTTAGATGATATGTTACTACCACTAAATTTAGAAATGAAGTATTTCACCTCTTTCAACTTTAGTTTCTGAAAATATTCAGGAATAGCATGTTCAAACGTACAACCATTAATTCCTAAATACTGTAGATGTTTTAAATCAGCAATCCATTTAGGGAAATCGACAAAATGTATCCTTTCCAAATAGAGGGTTTCTAAATTAGAAAACTCTTTAACATACTCTGGGAGTTTCTCAATTTTATGTTTTGGGTTAAAATCGATAAGATCCAAGCTGATTAAACTTTCTGGTATGGTTGTAATATCGTTGCCTACGCCCATTAAATGAAGGCGCTGTAAAGCTGTAAATTGATTAAGCTGAGCATAAGCCTTTTTATCAAAAGAGTAGCATAACGTAATCTCTAAATCTTTTAGTTTGGGAGCCTCTAAAGCTGCTAAAGACGATAGCTCTGTACGCGATAGGGAAAGCTTTTCTAAATGAGGAAGCTGTACAGCAGGGAAATCTTTTATAATTTGGTTATTTTCTATTGAGAGCGCTTGTAAATTAGGCATCTGCTGAAGCAATTCTTTTACATTTTGCGCTTTATAATAGCCTAATTCTAATCCTTTTAATTGAGCAGCAGGGTGCACATTAAGTGCAGCTTCGCTTTCTTTTTGATTTTCTATAAACAGTTTTTCTAATTGAGGACAGTATTTTAAAACATCTTTTATAGCCGCTGTTGACCAAATAACCTGTAGTTTTTTTAAGTATTCTGGCTTAGGAAAATAGGACGAATAATCTGTTGTAGGGGCTGATGTTTCATTATATAAAGATATATCTAAGCTAGCGGCAACAATCTTACTAAAAAATCCCACCATATTAGAGATGCTCAACGTTTGAAATAAAGCTTTTTCAGTTTGTATTAATTTTTCTCCAGGAACAAGCTCCTTAATACTTAGAATGTAGAGGTTATTGATCTTTTGAGGAAGTTTATCACTTTCAATGACTAAGTTAGGACATCGTTGAATTTCTAAAGAGTCTAGCAGGTCCATATTTTTTAGATTTTCAGGCAACTTTTCTATATCAGAATTCCATATTTTTAGAGTAGATAAGTTCGGGCAAGCACCAATATTTGTCAATAATGAACCATATTCGTTCACTCCAAAACACGCAATAGTTTCTAACGCTGGTAAACTTTCAAAACCTGAAGGATAGTTAGAAAATTCTTCAATACGATAGAGTTCTATTTCCTTTAAATGTGGAAAGCTTTCAGGATGTTGTAGTATATAAGCCAGGTAGCTTGCTCGATAAAGCATCAATTTAGAAACTTGTAGAGCTGCACCAGTATTTATGATTTGTATAGAACCATCTAATTGGATAACACCTATATTTGGCATAAATACACAGGTATCATCAACTTCTTTAATTTTTGGCAAATACCTAAACTGTACTTTTTTTAGTGTTTTTAAGTGATGGAGGTTATCGGGAATTTTGGTAAGATTAGGACAATCAAAAACTTCTATTTCTTCTAATTCTTTCAAGGAAGAAAGATCCGGTAAGGTTTTTAAATTTTCTAAATCCTCCAATTCCAATATTTTAATAGAAGTTGGAAGTTTTAATTGATCAATACTTGTGGTGGTTAAGCCTTCTAATTTTAAGGTTTCAAGGTTGCTCAGTTGCTGCAAGTCGGTTGGCATTTCTAAGGTTACCGTTTCTCCTTCTTTAGTCTGATCAATAGTGAGCTCCTTAAGTTGCTTTAATTGACTGAAATATTCTGGAAACTGTTGTAAATATGGGGTTTTTAGCGATATGACTTCTAAGTCCTTAAAGTTACTGAAAGAATCAGGGAGTACTGTATACGGCCCTTTAATGTCAAGCGTATTTATTCCACTTAATGTTCCTAATTCTTCTGGAATACCACTTGCAAATACATTAGTTATGTACAAACCAGTTATGCCTTGAAGTCGTAAAATAATAGAAGGGTCTTTACTTATTTTTTTAGCCACGCTTTCTTCACTTAAAAAGAAGCGTGTATAGCCCAGCATATTGTATAGCTTGCCAATAGGAAAATCTGGATCTATAGCTGCAAAATGCACAAGCGTACTGATGAGTTTTCCGGTATCATCTAATTTTTCAGGAAGCTTATTACGGGTTTTAAATGCTTTGATTTGTGCTTTGCTAGCATGTTTGGTTAAGATTTCTGAAATTTCTTGTACAACTTCTTTATTTCTGTAGAGTTTACCTATTATGAAAAGTTCATAAAGGCTATCCTGTGGATAGTTACTACTATCTTGAAGGTACTTGTAGTAAGAAGCTATATGCTCTATATTAAATTTCATTGTCATTTTATTTCTCCGAATTGAATAACTTTTCAATGTAGTCTGAAAGACTTTGATTCACTTCACTATAAATCATGTAAATGATCTTCCCTTGAAACTCAAGACACCTAGCTTGCCTATTTATACCTAGTTTTAAACTCTTCAGGGGACTGATGGCCAAGATGGTTGTGCAGTCGAACTCGATTTTAAAATACTTCAATATAATCAAACAAGTCTGAGCTAGTACATACTCATATAAGCAGGAATAAACTAACGCTCTTATAAATTAGACGAGGAGCGCTTCACCTTATATTAAACACTCAAGTTACGTTCAAAGTTAATAATATCCACATCGGGTTTAACTTTGTAGACTTGCGCTAAGCGGCCACCAGACTTCACTTTTTCATCGACTTTTTCAAACATATCCGCAGCTTCTATTCGCCTAATAATACTCTTTCGCTGTACTGATTTACCAAGAATAGTTTCAATGACTAACTTAAACTGCCCAACAGTAAAGTGCTCTGGTAAACAATATACTGGGATCATTGAATAAAGCGCTTTCTGTTTTAACCGCTCTTTTGCTTGTTCAATTATAAACTTATGATCAAAAGCGACGGGGAATTCAGTTAGTTTATTTAGATCTATCCATTTTGCATCATCAACAGTTGCTATATGAGTTGATACTTGCGCCTCTGCAATTAATGCAAAATAAACCAAAGTAACACTAAAACCTCTGGGATCTCGGTTAACTCCTGAATACGTTTGTAATTGCTCTAAATACTGAGGGGCAACACTGGTTTTTTCTTTAAGTTTACGCAGCGCAGTCATGCCAACATTGTCATCAATATCAATATTTACAAATCCGCCAGGGAGCCCCCATCTACCAGCAAAAGGCTCGCTTGCACGCTTTACCATTAAAACCTTTAAAGCGCCCTCTTTTACTGTGAACAGTACACTGTCGACTGTAAATAAAGGGTTTTTATATTCAGTAATATCGTAATGATTAGCCACAATATGCTCACGCTAATTTAATGTCTTAATGACACAATAAATCAAACACTTCTCAATTTCAACCTATAGCACAATTATACACTTAGCATAAGTTCAGTAATTTAGTTTAAAAAATAGCTTGAATATAATGAGTACATTTGATAACTTGTTTGTGTCACTAGGACACAAACATTTAAAGGACAAAAAATGAAAGTATTTAGCTATGACTCAACAGGAAGTAAATCGTTAATCGATTATGATAATTTCACTTTTTCTGGTGGTGAAGAACATGTCAGATTTAATACCGCTAATTTTTCAGACTCTAAAAAAATAGAGATTTTTGAACGACTAACCAACTCTTCAAACATGGTTAGATTAATGATTGCTGTCGATGCGTTAAAAAGATTAACAAATGAAAGTACACCTATTGAACTTGTTATTCCTTACTTTCCTTATGCACGTCAAGACAGAGTATGCGTTGAAGGTGAAGCATTAGGTGCTGCTGTTATGGCTAATTTTATTAACAGCTTAAATTTTTCTAAAGTCACTATTTGGGATGCTCATAGCGACGTATCTCCCGCTTTAATAAATAAAGTGACTAATATTGAACAAATTTCGCTGCTCACTCGATGCGAAGTGCTAAGCCAACGTTTATCGCGAGGCGAACTGACTCTTATTTCTCCAGATGCAGGGGCGAGCAAAAAAACCATTAAGATTTCAGAAAAATTCAATGGAGTACCTGAAGTCATCCAAGCGCAAAAAGTCAGAAACTTAAAAACAGGCGAAATAATTAAAACCGAAATTGTTGGCGATGTAAAAGGTAAAAGTGTACTAATTGCTGATGATATTTGTGATGGCGGCAGAACATTTATCGAGCTTGCCAAAGTGCTAAAAAGTCATGGTGCAGTTGAAGTATCTCTTTTTATTACCCATGGTATTTTTTCAAAAGGACTGGATGTTTTTGAAGGGCTAATAGACAAAATTTACACCACTGACTCATTTAAACCTGCTAATGAATTTAAACACAGTAACAATATTAATTTAGAAATTATTGAGATGTAAGGAAAACACCATGACTATTACAGCTGCAAGTATGCAAAAAGATGTTTATAAAGAATTCCATAGCCGCGCTTATCACCCTGACGTAAGTGAAGTATATGCAAATTTCACATCACGAAGCGGAAAACTAAGTAACATAGAAAACAACGATAAAGTGGCGTTTGTTGGCTTACAGTACTTTATTAAAAGCTACCTTTTAGAGGAATGGAATGAGTTTTTCAAAACAGATAAGGCTACAGCAGTCGCTAATCACCAACGTATTATGAGCGCAATGCTTGGCTATACCGTTGACGTAAAATATTTAGAAGACTTACATGACTTAGGCTATTTACCATTAAAAATAAAAGCATTACCAGAAGGAACCCTAGTTCCTTATTTAGTTCCACCTATGACAATCGTCAATACTAAAACTGGTTTTCAATGGCTAACAAATATGATTGAAACTGTACTTAGCTGTGAAAATTGGCCAATACAAACAAGTACCACAACCTCTGTTGCCTACCTCAAAGTATTTAAGGAGTTTGCACAAAAAACAGGCATGCCTATGGAGTTTGTTCCTTTTCAAGGGCATGACTTTAGCTTTAGAGGGATGTTTGGTAAACATGCAGCTGCTATGAGTGGCTTTGGTCATTTAGCGTCAGGACTTGTAGGCACCGATACCATCCCTGCCGTTTTGTTTGCTGAGAAATATTACGGCGCTAATGTTGATAATGAGCTTGTTGGCTGCTCTGTTGATGCAACAGAACACTCGGTTACGTGTTCGTGGATCATGGAAGGTGAAGTTGAGTTCTTCAAATATTTGATGCAAGAGCAATCGCCAAAAGGAATTTTAAGTGTTGTTTCCGACACGTGGGACTTTTGGACATTAGTAACTGATTACCTACCGCAATTAAAAAACGAAATTATGACCCGCGACGGTACCTTAGTTATACGTCCAGACTCAGGTGATCCAGTAAAAGTACTCACAGGCTACACTATTTCACCGATATCTGATTACCGTGAATTATTCGCCACTCAAGATGAAGCTGAAAAAGATGTCTTACAAAAAGGTTTTGAGGCATATCGTTTTAATGGCCAATATTTTGGCTTTGAAGGTAACAACACCGTTGAATTGATGGAATGTGAAGTAAAAGGGCTTATTGAATGTTTATGGGATATATTTGGTGGCACAACAACACCAAAAGGCTACAAGCTACTTGATGAACACATTGGCGCTATTTATGGTGATGCTATAACGCTAACCCGTCAACGCCAAATTTTACAAAGGTTGATGGATAAAGGCTTTGCATCAAAAGTCGTACTAGGCATTGGCTCTTACAGCTATCAATACGTAACTCGCGATACACATGGCTCCGCAGTAAAAGCAACAAGCGTAGTAAAAGCAGGTGAACGCTTAGCTATTTTTAAAGATCCTAAAACTGATTCAAAGAAAAAATCAGCGAAAGGACTCTTAAAAATAGAGCGAGTCAATGGTGAGCTTACCTTGTTTGATGACGTAACCGAGCAAGAAGAAACACAAGGGTTACTAGAGGTTGTTTTTGAAGACGGTAAATTAATAAAAGAAACCAGCTTAAATGAAATTAGAGAGTGTATAAACCAACAAATTTAAACCACAGCTGGGGTTTAAGAGGTAATGTTCAAAATCGTTATATGAATAAACCTTACCTTGAACTGTCAGATTTGGTTAGTGGGATTCAATCAAATCTGACAGTCGCATATGCGTCATTTCGGTCATTCAAACAAAAAGTAGCAAAAAGCAAGATGCTACCTCATACCCCTTGTTAGCAGCTCTTTGTTATGGCTTGCCGCGTAGAATGCTTTGTAACAGTTCATAATTACGCCCCACCAAATTACCTACTTGGGGAATGGATGCCAAAAACTCTGAGTTCAATCTAAGCTTGGCTCTAAACTCTTCATGTACAATACAGTCATCTATAAAAGGCCCTGCAGAATTTGCGTTTATACCGCAGTAAAATGAGATCGCATACATCGCTGCAAACGCAATGTCGGGATTTTTGCTACCTGTCATTTTAACGAGAATATATTGAGCAACTGCTCCGTACTGAGGACATAAAATACTGACCAAGCAGCCCTGCCATTGAAGACTTCTGTTTTGCGATACTTCGCTAAGTGTTTTCCAATCTTGCTCGTCAAATTTTTCGATAAGCTTTTCAGCCATTTCGGACTCCCCGCCATCACACCAATCCATTGATTCGTGATCGCTCTTGTTAAGGAAATCATCTAATTTTTTGAATGCAGTGGATGTCATATCGTTCTCAAAAAGCCTCAACGCCTTGCTCAGCTGCATTTTTGGAGTGGAGCAATTTGTTAAATATTAATATTTTTCAATTTGCACCGATTTAATACTTTTAAGTATTTTTCGTTTTCTGTTGTGTTTTCGTTTATTAGAATTTCGTGCATCCATTCGCAATCAGTATCTCTTAAAAACGTTTCATAACCATTCATTTTCAAAAGTGAGCTTATATCGAATTTAGCTTCTCCTCCTCCACTTGCGACACCTCTGCCAATGACTTCACCTGCTCGAAAATAATATTTATTATCACTTTCTTCCAACATTAGGTAGTGAATTTCTGGTGGGTTTCTATCAAGATGTTGCACTTCTGAAACCAAATGTGTAGCCATAGTTTATTCCACTGTAATATTTAACAAGCCTTTAGATTAACTCGTTTTTAATTTATGTTTATTGATGGTTAAACCATAGCTGAGCTCCTATTTTGATTCAATCGTTTACTTCTATTTCATGTGAAATATAAAAAGAGGATTTGCTGTTGCTTTAATTGCCGTTTTGGAAGGTATTACAGGTGTTTTAAGAAGGATTTTATGTAGATACCCACTTTAATTTATCTCTCAAAATTGAACCACAAAACTTGCCGTGTAGCTAAAAACCTAAATATTTCCACGCTTAAAATACTTATAAAAACTGATTATCGGAATCAAAATTTTAATTACAGACAGCCAAATAATTGCATTGTTGCAGTGTGAATGTTTAATTAATGATATTCAGCGCTAGGCTAATAACTTTCACTGTTACTAAGGTTCGCTCGTCGTTTCCAGCCTAAGCTTTCACAATAGCTCGTCTGTGAAGATAGTCGACCGACTGCACCATGGAATACACGAGTAAACTGCGTTATCAGTTTTAACCAGTTCTCAGGGCTAATATTGACTCGATCTAGTACAGGATCAGTGTGTTTAACTTAAAAGTAGGAGTCATACCAACTCCCGGCTCAACTGCCGAGGTCAGATTACAACCGCTTGTTAGTGCTATTCCGCTGCATATGTTTTGACGATATTGCCATAATAAATATACTTATCCATGGATTTATCCGCGTAAGCATCAGAGTTATTTATGTGTCCACAACCCCCAACTTTAGCTAGATTCTTCCCGTCCTTAAAAGATATAGAAATCCCATGTTCAATCTCCCAATCGCATCCACCTGTAAATTGACAGAAAAATTCCTCAGTTATAGAGCTTCTGCTAATTGATAAAGATGATATATGTACGAACTCAAATATATCATCTTCATTCTCCTGAGCTGGCATATCTTCAAGGCACTCTTCTCCGACGTCTAAGACAAAGTCTCTATAGTATGCGAATAGGTGCTCCTTGAGATATTCTCTGTCATCTTTGTCCAGAGCCAATGTATTATTTAGTGTTTTCTCTAATTCAGATTTGAATTCATCTAATTCTTGATCATTGAAATCAAGTCTTATCTGAAGCTTTGAGTTGTTCAGAAAAGGGATCGATAATTCCGAAGAAAGCCAATCATACCAGTCTTCATCGTATTCACTTTTCACTTTAGTAAAAACTATGTTTCCGATCGCTAATTTCATACGATTTCTCACGAAGAACTAACGAGCCTGTAGAATTACTCGTTTTTAATTTATTTTTATTGATGCATTAACCATAGCCGAGTTCCTATTTTGATTCAATCGTTTACTTCTATTTCATGTGAAATATAAAAAGAGGATTTGCTGTTGCTTTAATGGCGTTTTGGAAGGTATTGCAGGTGTTTGAGTGGCTTATTTGAGGTGGTAATGGCTCACACTAATTAGTGCGTCGTGTTTTGCAGTTTTTCTAGATTATGAACAAGGCAATACAGTTGCCGCAGAATGATGTGAAGGCATTCACTTCTATTTATCCACGTAAGGGCAACTGTTTATGCTTTTACCAATAATGAAGCCAGCAGCCTTGAATAATGCCATGATCAGGTTAACTGATGAATGTCTCGGCTCTGGCATCCTGCTTCGCTCTACCTTCTAAATCCATTTAGTCGAAGTGCCTCAGCGATCCCAAAAGGATACGGGAAAAAACTGGCTGCGATGAAATCACAATAAGAGATTACTGCGTAACGCGCCTATATGTGTTGTGCATAAATCAGTCACCGCCACCAGAGTCGCTGCTAGAAAAACCTCCATCACCCCCTCCGCCATAATGTGAAGAACCAAATAGAGCACCAAAAAGCCCAACTCCAGTTACGGAAGTAATTGTATTGTTCATTGACTCGCTAGATTCATTAACAGGTGTATTAGCTTTGAAAGTTGCAACATCACAATACATTAAATATGCATAATGAATATGCCTTTTATCAAAGCCCATTTCATCAATGGTTTTATCAACTTGACCTTTGGCATACGTTGCTGAACCGCCATACCTTTTAGCTAATGCGGGACGAAGTTTGTATTTATACTTTCGAATCGTTGAATTTTTACCAAACATTGTTGAAACTCCCTTTACGCCTAACGTCTTATTGAACACCATTTTGGTGGCTTATAACACCTCAAAACGGCCTATATTACATACTCTGATAATTCTATTAATAATTACCTTTGTAAACAAGTAATTAAAATAGCTAAAATCAAGGCTTGTTATTTTGCATCAAAACAGCAGTGAATAATGTTATCGGGCAAAATTAAAATATTTATGGCGGTGGGGCTAAATTTAACTTATACCAATATCTGCATACAGCTCACAACTGTCTATCAGATGAAATATAAACCGGTGTGTCAAAACTTTAAGATCAGGTAGGTGCTACTACAGTTAATAACCACCAGCTGATAAACATATTTATCAGCTGGCAATTATTATTTGTTTCTCATTCAAGAGCAGTAGCTACAATTTAACTAGTGCCCTATAACTTTAAATGAAATCGAACTTGGGTATTGCTCACTATGGTAAAGTTTATGTTGCGCTTTTACGAAATCTTCAGCCTTGGCTTTAAAGATATTATCAACATACTTTTGTGGGTTCATATCCATAAATGGAAACATGCTACTTTGAACTTGAATCTGTAACTTGTGCCCGCGTTTAATGGTATGTAAAACATCCAGTAATTCAAAATTAACTAAAGTGGGTTTATTTGCCTCAAATGGTTTGGGCTCACTCATGCTGTCTCTAAAACGACCACGAATAATGCCCCATCTAACTAATTCGTGGCGGTTACCTGTGGCTTCATCAACTTTGTTAGTGGATTCATCCATACCAGGAAATACATCAACTAGTTTTACTACAAAGTCCGCTGCACTTTGGCTGGTAGAAACATACAAGTTTAGATCTATAGCACCTGCAATAGTTTGATCTTCTTTAGCTACATCACTATTAAATACTAATACATCGGTACGTCGAGCTGTAAAACGCTGATCTTCAGCCATATAAGGTCGATCCCAACCTCGACTTGTATGTGCAGAGTGTGGCACGGGTTTATTAGGGTCGCTAATATAATCGCTCGAACCACCTTGCTTATCTGTTGAAGTTAATAATTGCTCGTTGTTACCAAGATAAAGCGTCACATCGCTCGTTTCTTTTGGCGGCCAAGTATCAAACTCACGCCATCTGTTGGCACCCGTTTCAAAAATCGTCGCTTTCGCTAAAGACGCTTCTTTAGTGCCTTTTAAATTATGCTTAAAAAATGGCAGTAATATATGCTCTTGGAACCACTCACTGGTATCAAAGCCAAAATTAGCTTCGCCCATTTTGTCGCCTTCTCCGCGATTCCACTGACCGTGATACCAAGGGCCCATAATGATATGTACATTATCTTTTTTATTGTGCTTAGACATTTTTTGATAGGTCGCTAATGGCCCATACAAGTCTTCAGTGTCATACCACCCGCCGACAATTAGTGTCGCTGGCTTTACATTATCAAGATGTTGCAAAACATCACGCTTTTGCCAAAACTCATCATAATTAGGATGCTCAGTTAATTCATTCCAAAAAGGACGCTCGCCATTAAAATATTTTTTATTTACGTTTGAAAGCGGGCCTAATTTACGGAAAAATTCATAGCCATCGGGTGTTGTAGAATCCATTCCTTCAGGCCAATAAGCAAACTGACCTTCCCGTTGTTTATCAAAGGTATCGAAAAAGATAAATGCCATTGGTGTTGAAAAAGCTCCGTTGCGATGAAAGTCATCATAAAACCAGTTAGCAATAGGAGCCTGTGGTGAAATCGCTTTTAATGCTTTGTGACTATTAATTGCAGCCACCGACGTGTAGTAACCAGGATAAGAGGTACCCCACATGCCTACTTTGCCATTGTTGTTTGGGATATTTTTAACTAGCCAGTCAATGGTATCGTAAGTATCGGTTGCATCATCAACCGCTTTACCACCTTTGTCTCCGGCATCTTGAGGACGCATATTTACATAGCTACCCTCAGACATAAACTTACCGCGAACATCTTGAAAAACAAAAATAAACCCTTCTTCTTCAAAAATCTCACTGGGCCCTAACTTGGCTTTATACTTATCTACACCATAGGGAGCAACACGATACGGCGTGCGTTGCATCATGATTGGATATTTACTTGATTTATCATAAGGTACATAAACCGCTGTAAATAATTTAGTACCATCGCGCATTGGTATTTGGTACTCGTATTTAGCATAATGAGAGCGAATATATTCAGCTCTTTTATCTTCCTGCTTATTTTCTTCTGCTTGTATGAAGCTTGCAAAAATTAAACAGCAAAATAACCCTATAAATTTTGTCATTTTATTATTTTTCATAAAGTACCTTCATAGTTAGTTTAACTATGTTTTTATTGATGAATTTTCAATCTAAACTTACTATAGCCAAAAGTGTGATGCCATAACAACGCGCTAAAGTAGGCTAAATCAGCGATAAAAGCCGATAACCTCTGAAAAATAAAGCCTTTAAGCACTAGTGACTCTTTAATCAAACTAATTATTCAGTCGGTATTATTAAAACAGCTACTTTGCCCTCAGAACCTGCAAATAAAAAACGAGCATTACTGGCGCTTAATGTAAAATAACCGGTATTATCATATTTTGGATTAGCAAGTGGTTGCCACGTATTTCCTTGATCGTATGAAATGTCACTGCCTGTTTTACCCGTTGCAATGCAAGCGAATGCGTTACATGCCATCGCACTTCTTAGTCCACGGTCACCCGATTTAACATGTTTCCAACGATTTTTTATAACGTCATACCGTGCCATATTTGGATAGTTTTTGTCACGTTGCAGGTAATCACCACCAACAACAAATAAATCATCATCACTATTCAAAGCCAGACCATAACCACCAGCAGTATCCGCGCTACGATACAAAGGAACACTTTTCCTTAGCCAAAATAGTCCACCATCATTTGAGTGATAAACAGAAGCCGACTTTCCACCCTAAGGGATCCCCAAAAATAATTATTAAGTTTCAATTACATCACTCACATCCATATTTTTCCAATCGATTTGCACTACTACCTGTACGAAATAGGCTAGTCCTTCCAAATAATCTCGCCGTCGC
>NZ_JACJEZ010000219.1:0-253 GCF_014164365.1 Pseudoalteromonas sp. SG43-6 | reverse complement strand
AAATGGCACTGAATGATACTGCTATCATTCTTTTTTACTTTTGAAAACTCTGTATAAATAACAATGTTATTCATACGAATTTTATTATCAGCTTTTCCAAATTTTTAAAGAGCATATTAATTAGTGAGCTCAAAGAGCAAACTAACTAACAATCATCTGTGTGGACACTACGAACAAATAAGTTCTAAATCGTATAAGGAGGTGATCCAGCCCCAGGTTCCCCTAGGGCTACCTTGTTACGACTTCACCCCAG
>NZ_JACJEZ010000218.1:0-254 GCF_014164365.1 Pseudoalteromonas sp. SG43-6 | reverse complement strand
AGAGCATTGAAGGCAGTACGTGCAAATGAAGTATACACTTGGGATATCACCTATTTACCAACGAGCGTAAAAGGGCAATTTTTATACTTATATTTAGTGATGGACATTTTTAGTCGAAAGGTTGTTGGCTGGCAGGTTTACGACACACAGTTAAGTGAATTAGCCGCAGATTTAATGAAGGATATTTGCAGTCGGGAGCAAATAAAGCGCGAGCAAGTCACGTTGCACTCAGATAATGGTAGCCCAATGAAAGG
>NZ_JACJEZ010000217.1:0-254 GCF_014164365.1 Pseudoalteromonas sp. SG43-6 | reverse complement strand
CTAGCTAAATCAGACAGTAAACAGTTAAAGCAAGAAATAAAACAGCTGCAAAAAGAGCTTAATCGTAAAGATAAAGCCTTAGCTGAAACAGCGGCATTACTTGTTCTCAAAAAAAAAGCGGATGCACTCTGGGGTTTCAACGAGGACGATTAACAACACAGGCTGAGCGACATGAATTAATAACGCTTATTACAAACGCGCAGGATTCAGGGGCAAGGAAAGAAAAAGCATGTGAGTTACTTGGGCTGACGGTA
>NZ_JACJEZ010000216.1:0-256 GCF_014164365.1 Pseudoalteromonas sp. SG43-6 | reverse complement strand
CTGATTTGATGACGGATATTTGCAGTCGAGAGCAAATAAAGCCAGAGCAAGTCACGTTACATTCGGATAATGGCAGCCCAATGAAAGGCGCTACATTATTGGCTACCTTGCAAGAATTAGGCATTGTACCGTCGTTTAGTCGCCCGTCAGTGAGTAATGATAATCCCTATTCGGAGTCATTATTTAAAACGTTAAAATATCGCTCAGACTACCCAGAAAAGCCATTTGAAGATATAAGCGCAGCAAGAGAATGGGT
>NZ_JACJEZ010000215.1:0-257 GCF_014164365.1 Pseudoalteromonas sp. SG43-6 | reverse complement strand
TCGTTCGTCG
This sequence comes from Pseudoalteromonas sp. SG43-6, assembly GCF_014164365.1. Lineage (NCBI taxonomy): Bacteria > Pseudomonadati > Pseudomonadota > Gammaproteobacteria > Alteromonadales > Pseudoalteromonadaceae > Pseudoalteromonas > Pseudoalteromonas sp. SG43-6. The sequence goes on along the minus strand of NZ_JACJEZ010000215.1, from coordinate 247 downwards.
CAGCCAACGGATCAATATCAAAGGTTGGCGCAAGAGTATCGATCACTCCGCCATTTTCTGTGTCGCTAGCGGTATTGCCGGCGGCATCGGTGACGCTGGCATCAACAACAAAAGCACCTTCTGCAAGCGGGGTCGGTACATCCACCGACCAACTGCCATCTGCAAGTACTGTCGCCGTTAAGGTTTGTATATCACCATTGGCATCGGTGACTGTAATGCTCACCAACCCACCTATTTCATCACTGCT
>NZ_JACJEZ010000214.1:0-258 GCF_014164365.1 Pseudoalteromonas sp. SG43-6 | reverse complement strand
TGTAATGGTCAACAAATTCTGTAGAGATTCTAAGCGGCATTTTTTAATTCATTATATTTCTGATGTGGCGTCATATAATTAAGCGTAGAATGCCTACGTTTGTAATTGTAAAACTGAATATAATTGTCCACCTCACTTATAACTGAATGATGATTTATAAATGACAGGCGATTCAGTCGCTCTGTTTTTAAACTTCTAAAAAATCGCTCCATTACTGCATTATCCCAACAATTACCTCGACGACTCATACTTTGCGTT
>NZ_JACJEZ010000213.1:0-263 GCF_014164365.1 Pseudoalteromonas sp. SG43-6 | reverse complement strand
TACTAATTACCCGTGAGGCTTAACCATACAACGCCAAACGCGTTTTATGTGATAGTTGATAGCGCAAGAAGTTAATAGACTAAAGTAGATTTACTGAAAACTTTTATTATCAGAATTCCAAATTTTAGTTAATTGCTAACGCGATTAACACCGTATTTGCTTGGTAACAATAGCGTTTTGGACCCACCTGACCCCATGCCGAACTCAGTAGTGAAACGAAACAGCGCCGATGATAGTGTAGCATTTGCTATGTGAAAGTAGGA
>NZ_JACJEZ010000212.1:0-266 GCF_014164365.1 Pseudoalteromonas sp. SG43-6 | reverse complement strand
GCTGCTTCATCTAAATGGCCACAGTCAATAATCGCGCTGAGTCTTTCTTCTAAACTCCAGTCTTGTGGTCGTTTTTCTGCTGTCATTTGGCTACCCGTCTGGTGTGTTTCAAGTTGATGTTTTTTTGCGAGTGCTATCCAACGTTGTAACGTTGAATAACCGACACCTAAATCATCTGCAATATCTTCTAGACGAACATCATCACATTGAGATAATGCTTTTTCAACCGCTTGAACTTTAAATTCTTGTGTAAATCGACGTCTCAT
>NZ_JACJEZ010000211.1:0-267 GCF_014164365.1 Pseudoalteromonas sp. SG43-6 | reverse complement strand
ATATTAATTCCATGTGTTGCGTCATGACGTCTTTATTGACGATAGGGCTGATCAGCGCTTCTGTTTTACCATTACTTGGGCACACTGCACCAAATAAGTATCCATACTCAAACTGCTGTTGTTTTATTGCACGGGGTCTCGTGCCTGTTTCAGCCCATAAGCGTGTTGTTTGATTCTGTTGTCCAAACCGTGCTTCATCTTGAAACCAAACATCAATGCGCTCTAAAGGGAGATGTCCTGGGGTGTGAAGGATCGTTTCCACTTGGA
>NZ_JACJEZ010000210.1:0-268 GCF_014164365.1 Pseudoalteromonas sp. SG43-6 | reverse complement strand
AAAACAACAGCAGTTTGAGTATGGATACTTATTTGGTGCAGTGTGCCCAAGTAATGGTAAAACAGAAGCGCTGATCAGCCCTATCGTCAATAAAGACGTCATGACGCAACACATGGAATTAATATCAAAAGCCACGGAGGTAGGACGTCATGCGGTCGTGATCGTTGATGGCGCTGGTTGGCATACTATTGATACTGTAAAACCATTCAATAATGTCACGCTAATAAAACTTCCGCCTTACTCCCCGGAGTTAAATCCAATAGAGCAA